>JALYRN010000607.1 GCA_030855295.1 Myxococcota bacterium
ATCCCCGCCGGGCTCGAGCACGCGCCGCACGGCTTCTGCGTGAGCCCGACGTGCTTCTGACCGGACCGCGATCGCCCGCCCGCGGCGCCCGGCCGGCAACCCAGTTGGCGGCGGCGCCGCCTCGAGATCGAGAATTCGCTTGTTTTCCAGCGATTTCGTCACCTGGATCGCACGTTGCTCATGCACCGCCCGGTCCCTGCTCCGTCGTCGTGCCGAACCGTTGATCGGAACGCCGTCGGGGCTGTATCGTTGGCCCGCTCGTCGACCCGGGCGGGTCGTTCGCGATCGGCAAGGTCCCGGCCGTCGAACACGCGAGCCAGCTTTCGGAGGAATTCGATGATCTCTCGTCACTTGCGGACCGCACTCGTGATCGCGTCGATCGGTGTGCTCGGTATGGGCTGCTTCGAGCGCGCCCTGCGGCCGGTCAACCCGTGCACGCGCTCCCGGGCCGGCGACAACATCCGCGTCGAGAGCGTCGACCAGGTCGATCTGCTCTTCATGATCGACAACTCGAACTCGATGACCGAGGAGCAGGCCTCGCTGACGGCCGAGCTCCCGGATCTCGTCCAGGTGCTGGCGTCGGGCGATCGCGGCCTCGACGGCGTGCAGGACTTCCAGCCGGTGCGCTCGCTGCACATCGGCGTGATCACCAGCGACATGGGCGTCGGCGGCCACGACGTGCCGACCTGCGACGGCGGCACCTTCGGCGCGATGTTCGGCGACGACGGCGTCCTGCTCACCCGCGGTCGCACCGCGATCCCGGGCTGCATCGCGACGTACCCGAGCATCTTCCAGTTCGAGCGCGATCGCGACGACCCGCTCACGTTCGCGACCGACGTCGCATGCGTCGCCAACGCCGGCGTCGGCGGCTGCGGCTTCGAGCAGCAGCTCGAGGCCGTGCTCAAGGCGATCTCGCCCTCGACGCCGCAGGCCTGGACCGTCCCGGGCTACGTGCCGCCGGTCTTCTTCGGCAGCTCGTCGGGCCACGCCGACCGCTCGAACATGGGCTTCGTCCGCGAGAACTCCGCGCTCGCGATCATTCTGGTCACGGACGAAGAGGACTGCTCGGCGTCGAACCCGGACATCTTCAACCCCGGCAGCGCGACGTTCAGCGGCACCGACCTCAACCTGCGCTGCTTCACGTACCCCGAGGCGACGCACCCGGTCGAGCGCTACATCCGCGGCGTCGACGGCCACGGCGGTCTGCTCGGCCTCCGTCAGAACCCGAACCTCCTGATCTTCGCCGGCATCGTCGGCGTGCCGGTCGAGACGGTGCCGGATCCGTCGGCCATCAACTACGACTCGATCCTCGCGCACCCCGACATGATGGAGCGCATCGATCCCGCGATGATGACGCGGCTGTACCCCTCTTGTAACGTGCCGGGCCGCGGCATCGCGTTCCCGCCGCGCCGCATCGTGCGCGTCGCGCAGGGCATCGAGCAGGCGGGCGGCAGCGCGACGATCCAGTCGATCTGCCAGGCCGGCTTCGAAGGCGCGCTCGACGCGATCATCGCGAAGATCGCCGACGCCCTCGGCGGCGCCTGCCTGCCGCGCGACCTGAACCCCGACGCCGACGGCTTCGTGCAGTGCCAGGTGTTCGAGGTCCTGCCGGCCTCGGGTGACACCACGACCTGCGCCGGCCTTCCGGGTCGCGACCCCGACAGCATCGTGCAGATCGAGGTCGACGGCGTGATGCGCGAGATGTGCGAAGTGCTCCAGGTCGGCCCGACCGGCGCGATGGAAGGCGGCCAGGGCTGGTGGTACGAGCGGGCAGAGGCCCCGGGGACCGGCAGCGACATCGCGATGCTGTGCGGCGAGACCGGCCAGCGCATCGCGTTCGCCAACATCAACCCGATCACGAACTCGGACATCCGCCTCGAGTGCCTGCAGACCATCCTCCCGGGTGGCGGCGGTGCGGTCGACATCGGCACGTTCTGCGACCCGGCAGCGGCTGGCTCGTGCGACATCGGAGCGACGCCGGATCGCCCGCTCGCGTGCGACGCGGCGGACCGCACCTGCGCCGTGCCGTGCACCTCGGACGCGAACTGCACGTCGGCGGGCCTCCTCGGTGACGTGTGCGACACGCGCCCGTGGCTCGACGCCGTCGGCGTCAACGAGCCGGGCATCAGCGCGGCCGAGTCGGCGCGCCGCATGGCGTCGATCCCCGGGGGCCTCGAGAACGAGCCCCACAACTTCTGCGTGAACCCGACCTGCATCTGATCGCGACCGCCTAGGTCGACCCCGACGCAAGACGGACCGGCGAGCACAGCTCGTCGGTCCGTTTCGCTTCCGTCGCCGTGATCGCGCTCGCGCGCGAGAGCGTCTACGCGAACGTCACGAGCAGCGCGCGTCCCTCGACGCTCGCGCCCTCGCCGACGTGCACCTGCGCGACCGTTGCGTCGCCCGGCGCGCGGAGCTCGTTCTCCATCTTCATCGCCTCGACGACGACGACCGGCTGCCCCGCGCTCACCACGTCGCCCGGCTTGCAGAGCACGCGCACCACGCGGCCCGGCATCGGCGCGCGCAGCTCCTTCGAGCTCGCGGCGCCCTTGCCCGATCGGGAGCGCTCGGCGCGCGCTCGCTCGCTCAGCACCTGCGCGACCGCGCGCGCGGCCCCGGCCGCGAGGTGCACCTCTTCCTTGGCGTCGCTGCCGCCTCCGGCGACCATCACGTCGTGCACTCGCGCGCCGAGCCGCACGCTCACGCCGCCCGGCACCGGTCGCACCTCGGCATCGACCGGGGCACCGTCGAGCGTCACCGAGATCGCACCGCTCGGCGCGATCGTCACGTCCACCTCACGCTCACGCCCGTCGATCGTGACCCGGTACCTCATCGGGCGCGGACCCTACCCTCGCGCTGCGCTGCCGTCGAGCGACCCGGCGTCGAGCGCTCGTGACGGCGATCACACGCAAGACTTGGCACCCGGCGGCGCCGCGCCCACCATCGCCCGCGGTGAAGATCTTCCTGGTGGTCGGCAGCGAGTCGGGCAACGCCGAGATGGTCGGCGACTGCGTGAAGGACGCGCTGGAAGCGCTCGGCCACGAGGTCGAGCTGTTCCGCGAGGGCGGCATGAGCGAGGCCGACCTCGCGTCGCGCGACACGATGCTGCTCGTCAGCTCGAGCACCGGGATCGGCGACATCCCGCAGAACATCGAGCCGCTCTTCGACGAGCTCACCGCGACGCGCCCCGATCTGTCGCACCTGCGCTACGGGCTGGTCGGGCTCGGCGATCGCAACTACAAGGAGAGCTTCCTCGGCGGCCCCAAGAAGTGGGAGGCGCTGCTCACCGAGACCGGCGCGAAGCGCGTCGGCGATCGCCTCGAGCTCGACGCGACCGACAATCCCTGCCCCGACGAGGACGCCGTCGTCTGGGTGAAGGACTGGATCGCCAAGCTCTGACCCTACAGGAGTGCTCGCCCCGGAAGCGGCCCATTCATCCGCAATTGGCCTCCAGGGCGGAAGCGGAATAGGTTCGCCCCGCGCGTCCGTTCGACCGCGCACCCCCGCATGCACGCCATCCTCCATCCCATCCGCCTCTCGCCGCGCCATTCCTCCTCGCTGCGGAACGCCGTGATCGTCGCCGCGCTCGCGCTGGCGCCGCTCGGCGCGGGCTGCGCCGGGCGCATGATCCCGAACACCGACGTCGAGGACACCAGCGAGAACCGCACGGTCGTCGAGTTCGTCGAGCAGTACCGGCACGCGATGGAGGAGCGGAACCCGGGCCAGATCCTCCGCCTGGTGTCCGACGACTACTACGACGACAACGGCACGCCGACGACGTCGGACGACATCGACTACGGCATGCTGCAGGAGCGCCTCGCGCGCCTCGACGACGACGTGCTCGAGGTCCGCTACGAGATGCGCTACCGGCGCGTCATCTTCCGCGACGATCGCGTCCTGGTCGACTTCACGTACACCGGCCGCTTCAAGATCCGCGGGCCCGATGGCGAGCGCTGGGCGCGTCGTCTCGCGGACAATCGGCTCGAGCTCGTGCGCCAGGACGGCGAGTACCGGATCCTCAGCGGGCTCTGATCGTCGATCACACCGTTCCCCGTTGTGGCCGCGTGCACTCGCCAGGTAAGATTCCGGGCTCGCGCGCATGTCGGGGACCGGCGATAAGAAGCAGCTGGGGAAGATCCTCCTGACGCAGAAGCTCGTCACCCCGGCGCAGCTCGATGACCTGCTCGAAGAGCAGCGATCGAAGCCCGGGACACGGCTCGCGTCGGCAGCGATGCGCTCCGGAACGATCGAAGAGGTCGATCTGCTGCGCGCGCTCAGCGAGCAGCACGGCGTGCCGGGGATCGATCTCTCGCAGGTCGTCGTGCCCACGCAGAACCTGCGGCTCGTGCCGGTCGACGTCGCGCGGCAGTACTTGATCCTCCCGTTCTCCGTGAAGGAGACCGAGATCTCGCTCGCGATGGCCGACCCTGGCGACCGCCGCGTCATCGACGAGATCGAGTTCGTCACCGGGCGCTCGGTGCACGCGTACGTCTCGCTCCACGAGCACCTCGAGCGCGTCGTCGACGAGGCGTACCGCCTGCTCGATCGCGGCGAGCCGCACTACATCGGAGAGAACGCGCCCCCGGAGTATCTCGCGTCGCTCGGTCTCAGCGCGCCGCCC
>JALYRN010000608.1 GCA_030855295.1 Myxococcota bacterium
CGGCCACGAGGACGCCGCCGGGCGCGAGTGGGCACGCTGGTCGAGCATCGAGCTCTCGCTTCAGGATCCCGGGCGGCTCGTGCAGCGCCTCGGTGCGCGTGATCTCCCGGACGTGCTCGCCGCGTGGGGCGCGACCCGCACGATGGACGCCATGCCGGTGGTCGCGTCGTTCGTCGACGATCACCGTCGCTCGATCCGCGACGCGGCGCGCGAGGCGCTCGGCGCCTACGGACAGAACGGCGTGTGGCAGGCGCGCGAGCAGTTCCGGCTGCGACTCGGCGAGGACGCCGACATCGCCTGGGGCTGGGAGCGCACGCTCCGCGAGCTGTGTCGCCGCCTGGACGAGCAGCGCCTCGAGCGCGTGCGCGATCTGCAGGCGTCGGCGCAGCAGGCGCTCGACAGCGGCGATCCCGAGGCCGCGACGAGATCGCTCGAAGCACTGCTCGCGCGCGCGCCGGACGCGGGCTCGCACGACATCGCTGCGCTCTTCGCGCGCGCCGGTGATGCATGGATGTCGTCCGACTCGCACGATCGTGCCCGCGCGGCGTACGAGCGCGCCATTCGACTGGCACCCTCCGACTCCGATCGTCGCGCGTGGGAGGCCCGTCTGACCTTCGTCGAGGCCGAGAGCGCGCTCGCGCGTGGGGTGCTCGACGTCGCCGCGTACCGGCGCGCCGCCGCCGGCGATCCGAGCTGTGCTCGCTGCGCCGAGGTGCTCGCGTCGCTGGAGGCACAGCCTGCCCCTTCGATCGACGGTGACGCAGCGGATCGTGGCCCCGCGGCGCTCGCGCTCGCGGCCGCGCTGTTCGCGGTGCTCGGCGCCGCGATGCTGATGATGAAGCCTCGCGACCGCGCGAGCGCCGGCGAGGACACCGATCCATCGCTCGATGATGTCGACGGCGACGATCTCGGCGCGCCGGACGTCTCCGACATCACGATCCCCGGATGACGCACGCCGCTCAGACGTGGATCCAGCGGAACGGCGACATGTCGAAGTGGAAGTGGTTGCGGTGCCCCGGGTGCGCCGGTCCGTAGATCACGCGGAAGACGTCCTCACGCGCCAGGCGTCGGATCAGCTCTCGGAGGAAGCGCTGGTGCACCTCCCCGACATCCCCGGTCGACTCCCAATGACGCTCGAGCGTCACCGTGAACCCGCGCCGCAGTGAGCGCGGCAGTCCTTCGGGGAGCTGGCCACGCCGCGGCATCGCGCGGAACTGGAACCCGCGCACGTCGAGCGCGTTGCCGAGGGCGTGCTCGCTGAGCCGATCGCGACGCCCGCGCACGGGACGACAGTTGTACGCGCCCGCGTGCAGCAACCGGTGCGGCGCGCGTCCGTAGATCTCGGTGGCGACCTCGATCGCGACGCGCTCGAGCTCCGGCAGGCGGGGCGCGAACGCAGGATGGACCCGCACGGTGCTCGAATAACGAAGGCTCGTGCCGCGATAGGCGACCATCGCGCCGGGATCGCAGAGCGTGGTGTCCTGACCGCGTCGCGCGATGCCGTCGAGCGCGTAGGCCGGTCCGCGGCGGCCGAACAACCAGCCGAGATCCATCTGCGCGCGCGCGACCTGCACCGTCAGGAACAGGCATCCGAGGGACGCGGCGAGCGCGATGATGTTGCGTCTCACGCGGAGCTCGGAGCATGGGGCGCATCACCACGATCGCCAAGTCTCGATCGACGCGGAGGTGGGACAACCGCGCTCGCGAGCCGCTCTTGTGGTGGTCTGTGCGGGCGTTCAAATGATGGAGAGAGCCGCTCGCGGACCGACATCGCACGAGGACAGACGAGAGGAGAACGAATGGATACGAAGGCAGTGATCGCGCTCATGCGCGATCTGGTGCATCTCGACGTCGACGCGATCCACGCGTACGGCCAGGCGATCAAGAACATCGACGTCGCGTCGGTCCGCTCGGAGCTGGAGCGCTACCAGGCCGATCACGAGCGCCACGTGACGGAGCTGAGCGCAGCGATCGTCGCGCTCGGAGGCGAGCCCCCGGCAATCCGCCGCGACGTCAAAGGGTTCTTCATCGAGGGCATGACGGCGCTGCGCTCCGCGATGGGAACGGAGCAGAGCCTGAAGGCGATGCTGACGAACGAGAAGCTCACCAATCGCGAGTACGACAAAGCGATGAAGATGGCGCTCACGCCGGACATCGACGCGCTCATCCGTCGCAACCGCGAGGACGAGCGGCGTCACCTGCAATACGTCGAGGATGCGATCGCACGCCGCGTGTGGGAGCAGGCGCCCCGGCACGCGTGATCGATCGATCCTCGAAGTGAGCGCGCCCGACGACTCGACGGGTCGGGGAGGGAGAGCCGACGCGCTCTCGCCCCGAATCGTTTCGTCATGCGCTCGTCCGGGCGTCGACGTCCGATCGGAGCTCCACCCGCGATCGCTGCAGCGCGCCACGGACGAGCGCATCGACGCGCGCGAACACGGCGTCCCAGGTGATCTCGGCCCGCAGCGCGTCGACCGCCTCCCGACGCGCCGCCGGCGGCTCGCGGAGCGCGGCGTCGATCGCGCCCACGAACGCCTCCCGGTCGGCGAGCCGCAAGAGCCCGGCCGGCGGCGACGCCGCCGCCACCTCGCGCGTGGGCGATGCCACGAGCGGAAGTCCCGCGGCGAGCACCTCGAGCGCGCGACGAGGGTCGATCGGACGGCGCTCCGGGACGGCGAGCGGCAGGAGCGCGACGTCCCACTCGGCGAGATAGCGCGGCACCTCCTGCCACCGCTTCTCTCCCAGCCAATGGAGGTTCGCGCGGAACGGCAGCGCCTCGGGCGCGACGTGCGCCGGACCGACGACGATCAACTGCAGCTCCGGTCGGGCGTCCGCGATTCGCGCGAGCAGCGCGAGGTCGATGCGCTCGTCGATCTCCGCGGCGATGCCGAGGCGAGGTCCGCGAATGCGCGACTGATCCACGGGCTCCCCGAGCGCACCTCCACCGCTCGCGAGATGCGCGACGTCGACGCCGCTCGGCACGCAGTGCACCTCGGCGTGGTGGCGCCGCGCCGCGTCGCGCGCGGCGTGCGTCGACGTCAGCACCAGATCGGCGCGCGCGAGGAGATCGCGCTCGAGCTCCCGCGCCCCGGACGTCGAGCCGAGGGCGCGCTCGCAGTCCCACACCGCGAGCTGCGCCTTCCATCGGCGAGCACCGCGGAGCGCGGACGAGGCCGAGACCCACAGCACCTGGGGCGCGATCCGGTAGCGCGCCACGAGCTCGTCGAGCAGCGCGACGGTGCAGGCGTGCGCTCGCACGTCGTCGAGATTCTCGGGCAGGTGGGGCGTGCACACGAAGAGCCCATCGGGGCCGCGGATCACCTCGATCACCGCGTGTGAGCCGACGGCATCGCGCACCGGCTCTTCGACCACGAACGCCCGTCGATCGCGGGCGAAGCGACTGACGAGCTGGTGCATCCGATCGAAGCTCGACCCCCAGCGGCGACGCGAGAGACAGACCACGTCCGTCATCGCGAACGCCTCGCCGTCGGCGTGCGGACGATGCTCGGTCGAGCGGTGCTCGATCGGGCCTCGTCCTCACGGAAATCGCGCGCGCGCATCTGCTCCGTTCACTCCTGCTCCGCGGCCGAGGAGTGCAATCGACGGTCCGCGCGCAGCGCCGCGAGCGCGGCTGTCACTCCCGATCGCGGCGGCCTCACGTGTGGCGGGATCGTGCGCCCCAGCGGGGCGATACGTCTCGTGACCGTGCGACGCGCCCACGTCCGAGGTGTACTCGCGCCGGGCCTGCCTACAGAACGCAACGCACGCGCGACGACCGCGGATTGCTGCACCACCGCAGTGTCGACGCCGCGTGGCATGGGTGATGCCCACGAGCGCCGCACGGTTTCGCGACGAGGGGACGAGTCGCGTGAGCGCCGCGACGATCGCGAAGGAGCGATCGTCGACGCTGCGCACAGGAGGAAGCTGATGGCGCGTGTAGACAAGAGCCAGACGGGCGCGAGGCAGGGCATCGCGAAGATCGTGGACGGCGTGCGCGCTGCGCCCACGAACGACGTGAACCCTCGCTCCCGCGTGGGCCTGGAGACCGTCGCCGAGCTCGACGCTCGAGGCGATGCGAAGCAGAAGAAGAGCGCATCCGCGGCGAATGGCAGCGGCAAGCCCCGCGCGCGCATCGACGCCGGCGATCGCTCCGCGTTCGACGGACGTGCGACGAACGTCGCTGCACGCGAGCCGGGCGCGCGAGGTCAGCGCACCGCGCGCGGCACCGTCGATCAGTCGGGCGAGAAGCGCGCGAGCGAGCGCAAGCCGTCGCGCGCCCGTGGGGTCGTTGGTGCGGTGAAGGGTGCGGTGAAGGACTTCTTCTTCGGAAGAAAGGAGAAGAAGGCACGCCGCCAGAGCTCGGCTCCCGAGGCGAGCAACGCGAGCGCGAAGAAGGCGGCCGGAGCGGGCGCGCGGAGCAGCAACGCGAGCGCGAAGGAGAAGAGCGCGAGCAAGACGGCGCGCGGTGACGGTGAGCGCGCGCGAGAGGGTGTGCGGGGCGGCGCCGAGATCCGCGACGCGGCGTCTCGCGGACGCGAGCCGCGGCGCGCGGCGCAGGCCACCAAGAGCGCTCCCGGCCTCGGCACCACCACGCGGCCCGTGCGCGCCGGCGAGGGC
>JALYRN010000609.1 GCA_030855295.1 Myxococcota bacterium
CTCTACCTCGACGACGGCTGCTGGCGAACGCGACCCGGTTGGGACGCGACCGCTGTTCCCGTCACGATCGAGGAGCTGCTCGCGTCGCGCATCGACGGACTGCCACGCGCCTCGGCCGCGCTGCTCGCGACGACCGCGGTGATCGGACGTCGCGTGCGGCTCTCGCTGCTCGGGGCGGTCGAGGCCGCCGAGGGCCTCGGCGAGCGCCTCGCGCAGCTGCGTCAGCTCGCGCGGCCACCCCGAGATCGTCAGGCGCGCCTCGGCGGTGCGCACCAGCCGCTCCGCCTCCTCCATCACGCGCTCGTAGCCGCGCACGCTGAACGCGTCGGGCACCTCGAGCGACACGTCGAGCTCCGCGATCGCGCTCTCGAGCGTCTCGGCCTGCGCATCGAAGCGCTTGCGCAAGAGCGCCAGCACGGTGTCGGGCGGCGACGCGACGAAGCGCTCGGGCGTCCCCGCGATCGATCGCGCCGCGCCGACCGAGACCAGCCGCCGCAGCGCGCCGTACACCGCGCTGCGTGGAACCTGCGCCCGCTGCCCGACCTCGTACCCGGTCTGCGGCCCCCAGCGGAGCAGCGCCGCATACGCGCGGCCCTCGTTCAGGCTGAAGCCCAACGAGGTGAGCGCTACGGCGACGTCGGGCTCGGCCACGGGCGCTAGTGTCTGCAGATCGACGGTGCCGTCAATCCCTCCCCGTACTCCCGGTCGGCGCGAACGAGAGGATCACGCGTCCGGGGGCTCGACGAGCCCGTCCTTCACGAGCAGCGCCGAGACGACGTCGAGGAAGAGGCGTGCCTTGTCGATCTCCGGTCGGATGTCGTCCACGCCGAGCGCGAACGTGGTGTCGTGGTCGCTCGCCGTCCTGAGCGCCTCGAGCTGCGCGAGGTCCTTCGAGCGCGCCGCCTCGAGACGGCCGGACTGCACGAAGTGACGTGCGACCAGCGACCGCACCGCGCGATGGCTCGTCGCGTCGAGCCCGATCGAGAAGAGGAGCGCGCGTGCGGCATGGAGCGCGGCGTAGTACGCGCGGCTCGCCGCATCGGGAGCGATGCCGAGGTCGCACAGAGCGGCGGCCGCGCGCAGCGCGCTCCGTGCGAGCGCCAGCCCGTCCGCGACGTTGCGCCGGATGTTCTCGTCCGTCACAGCGGGACACCCTCCGTGAGGATCCGAACAGCCGCACGAATCGCACCCTCGGCCCGAACCGCGCACGCATCCGCTCAGCCACGGCCGCGAGCGCGTCTGCGATCACCGGCGGAATCGGACGAGCCACGAGCGAAAACGTAGCATCTCTCCGCGCCGCGTCCGAGGTACAACCACCGCGATGCGACCGATGCTGGCGCTCTGCGGCGCGCTCCTCCTCGCGTGCTCATCGGCCGCTCCACCGGAGGCCGACGAGCCGCCGCCGCGCGCGATCGCGGCGGAGCCTGCGCCGGTCGAGCCGGTCGCCGTCGAGCCGACGGCCCCCGCGCCGGATCCCGCCCCGATCGCGCCTGCGGCCGCGCCGCCCACCTCGATCATCGCGATCGACACCCACGTCGACACGCCCCAGCGCATGCTCGACATGCACGACGACATCGCGCAGCGGCTGCCGAACGGGCACGTCGATCTGCCGCGCATGCGCGAGGGCGGGCTGTCAGCCGCGTTCTTCTCGATCTGGGTCGATCCGCGCCGCTTCCCCGGTGAAGAGGGCTGGGTGCGCGCGCAGGCGCTCACCGCGAACATCCGCGACTTCGCCGCGGCGCATCCGAGCGAGGTCGCGCTCTGCACGACCGCCGAGGAGGTCCGCGCGGCGCACGCGAGCGGGCGCATCGCGATGCTGATGGGCATCGAGGGCGCGCACGCGCTCGGCGACGCCGAGGACGACGTGCTGCTCGAGCGGCTGCGCGCGCTCCACGCGCTCGGCGCGCGCTACATGACGCTCACCTGGACGCACGACAATCGCTTCGGGCACGCGTCCACCGGCGCGCATCCCTCGCGCGGGCTGACGGATCTCGGGCGACGCACCGTCGCCGAGATGAACCGCATCGGCATGATCGTCGACGTCAGCCACGTCAGCGATCGCACCGCGCACGACGCGCTCGACGTCAGCACGCGCCCTGTGCTCGCGTCGCACTCCGCCGCGCGGGCGCTCGCGGATCACCGGCGGAACGTGCCCGACGCGCTGATCCGCCGCATCGCCGAGGGCGGCGGCGCGGTGTGCGTCAACTACTACGCGCACTTCGTCGACCCCGCGTACGGCGAGCGACGCCGCGCGCTCGAGCACGCCCACGCGCCCGAGTTCGCAGCGCTCCGCGGTCGCTCGTGGCAGACCGCCATCGAGCGCAACGCGATCGCGCGCCGCCTCGATCCCACGCTGCGCCCTCCGCCGCTCGCCACGCTCGGCGCGCACTTCGCTCACGTCGTCGCGATCGGCGGTCCTGGCGCCGCGTGCCTGGGCTCCGACTTCGACGGCATCTCCGAGCTCCCCGAGGGCATGGACGACGCCGCCGATCTGCCGCTGCTCTTCCGCGAGCTCGAGCGCCGCGGCCTCCCCGTCGACCGGATCGCAGGAGAGAACGTCCTCCGGGTGCTGGCGGCGCAGACGTCCTGACCGGCAGGAGTGCTCGGCCCCGGAGCGCGCGTACGGGAGCGCGCTCGGCGCGCGGACGGAAGCGCGCGGAGCGGGCGAGCCGATTCATAGACCGCCCCTGAGTGTCTATACTCCGGCCGCCATGAACACCGAGCCCCTCGACTTCCTCCAGAGCCAGCTTCCTCCTCACTTCGCCAAGGGCGTCGATGCGCTGCGCGCCTCGAGCGCGCCCGACGCCAAGGACCACCTCGACGACGTGCTCGCCGCGCGCGCCGCGCTCCGCATCGTGGTCGCCGGCGAGGGCGAGGCCTGGCTCCGCGTCGAGAACGGCGCGATGACGTCGCACGAGAGCAAGCCCGAGGGCGTGCCGGTGCGCGCAGCGATCGAATTCGAGGCCGCGGCCGCGCGCGAGGCGCTCTCGCTGCTCGACGAGAGCGGCCGCATGGACGACCCCAAGGCGCCCAAGCGCTTCGCCCGTCTCTTCTCGGCGCGCGCGGAGAAGGTGCTCGACGGCCAGAAGCTCGAGTTCCACGTCGTCCTCAAGGACGTGCCCGATCACGACGGCGACGTGGTGATCAAGATCGGCATCGGCACCGACACGCCGCCCGCCAAGCCGCAGTTCACGGCCGCGATCAGCTACGACGATCTCGAGGATCTCCGCGCCGGCGAGCTCACTCCGCAGCAGCTGATCGGGCGCCTGCGCCTCACCGGCGATGCATCTCGCGCCATGGCCCTCGGCATGATGCTGATGCAGCCGCCCAAGAAGTGACGCCCGGAGCCGGTCGCGGCCGCGCGGCACCTCTCGTGCTTGAGAGGGAGACTGCCCATGGATCGCGCCGGCTCCTACGTCGTCGTCGGACGATCGAACGACTGCGATGTCGTCATCGACGACGGCTCGGTCTCCGCCCGGCACGCGTGCCTGCGGTGGGAGGGCGATCGCATCTCGATCGAGGATCTCGGCAGCGCGAACGGCACCTTCGTCGACGGCCGAATGGTCGCGCGGGCGCAGGTCCGGCCCGGTGACGAGGTGGTGTTCGGGCGCGTGCCCCTCGCGTGGAGCGAGGACCACATGCGCGCCTTCCTGCGAGCGGGCCCACGACGCACCACGATCCGCAGCGACACCCTCCGCGGGCGCCCGGTCTGGGGACGTCGCTTCGTGTGCGGCGCGTGCCACACCCGCGGCCTCTTGCCCGCAGGCTTCGATCGCGGGGAGCTGACCTGCAGCTCGTGCGGAGCGCACCTCGTCCTCGGGGACGATCGCAGCGAGCGCACCCGCCGCTGGGGCGCCGCGCTCGTCGGCGCGGTGACCGTCATGACCAGCGCGCTGATGGCGTTCACGGTGGCGTTCGCGCCGACGCGCGCGCAGCAGGCGTGGGAGCGGGTCGGCCGCGCGATCGGGCTGATGACCACGCCACCGCCCGCTGCCGCCGCGAGCCCCGAGGAGGCCTCGATCCGCGCGCGGATCGCAGCGCGCATCTCCGCCGCGATCGATCCCAACCACCCTCGCACCCGCAACCTCGCGGTGCGGATCGCCGCGGACGACGACGGCCCCTTCCACGTCGAGCAGGTCGCGCGGCTCTGGTCGCACGTGCGGACGAACTGGCACTACGTCAGCGATCCGCGCGGCGGCGAGTACTTCGCGCAGGCGAGCGAGACGATCGAGAACGGCATGGCCGGCGACTGCGACGACTTCGCGGCCGTGATCATCGCGATGGTGCAGTCGATCGGCGGACAGGGCCGCATGGTGATGGTCGACGGCGACGACGGCGGCCATGCGTACGCCGAGGTCTGCATCGAGGCGCCGCCCGAGGAGGTCGCGCAGCGGCTCGCCGCGTTCTATCGGAGCGAGCGCGCGCCGCAGCACGCCGACGTGGGTGACATCCACTACCGCTCCGACGACGCGTGCCCGGTCTGGCTCAACCTCGACTGGAACGCGCGCGTGCCGGGCGGCGGCTACGGTCGCGAGCGCTGGGCGGTCGCGATCCATCCCGACGGCGCGACCGAGACGCTCGCCGCCGCGCTCGGGGACGCGCCGGTCGCCGTCACGC
>JALYRN010000610.1 GCA_030855295.1 Myxococcota bacterium
GCGCTGAGCGAGCCGCCGGAGCGGTGGACGGACGCGGGCGGCCGGGAGCTCGGCCTCGCGCTCGGGTGCGCCGCGCGAGACGAGCGCGCGGTGCGTCGCTTCGAGTCGCTCTATCTCGCCCACGTCCCGCAGATGCTCGCTCACATGAAGCTCCCCGAGAGCACCGTCGACGAGGTGACGCAGCTGCTGCGCGAGAAGCTGCTCGTCTCGCCCGCGCCCGGCACGCCGCCCCGCATCGTCGAGTATGCCGGGCTCGGCCGCCTGCCGGGGCTGATCAAGGTCACGGCTGTGCGCACCGCGCTCGGGCTGATCCGCGGCGAGCGCCACGAGCGCGACGATCCCGCCGCGCTCGAGCTGCCCGCCGAGCGCGATCCCGAGCTCGCGTTCCTCGCCGAGGGGTACCGCGGCGCGTTCCGAGAGGCGTTCGCCGCTGCGGTCGCCGAGCTCGAGCCGCGCGAGCGAAACCTCTTGCGCCTGCACTTCCTCGATCGCGTCACGCTCGAGCGCCTCGCGACCATGTACTCGGTGCATCGCGCGACGATCGTGCGCCAGCTCGCGACCGCGCGTGCGAAGGTCGCCGCGCGCACCGAGGCCGCGCTGCGCGAGCGGCTGCAGATCGGATCGAGCGAGCTCGAGAGCGTGATGGATCTGATCCGCAGCCGCATGGACGCGAGCGTCGACCGACTGCTCGAGAGCGTCGAGCACGTGTCGTCGCGGCGCTGACGCGGGCGCCTTCACGCCGTCGTCGGCGGCGACGTGCGCACCACGCGCCATCCGTCGGGCGCGCGCCGCAGCGTCACCACGAGCTCGCGGCGCAGCTCCCCCTCGAGCACCGTCACGCGCGCGAGCGCGTCGCTCTCGCGGAGCTCGGTCAGCGCGAGCCACTCGAACGACGCGCTCGCGCCGAAGTGAGCGCGGATCGCGTCGGTGCACGCGCGCTCGTCAGCGCTCGGCTCGGGGCGGTAGCCGCCGCACGCGGCGGCGAGGGGCGGCGCGACCGCGGGCGCGACGAGGACGAGGCCACAGGCGAGGAGAGCGGGGCGTAGCGCACGAGCGAGGTGGGTGTTCATGAGAGGCTTCCTTTTTCGAGGGGTCGCCTCTCGAACGCGCGAGCACGCCGACCGGCGCAGAAAAAGATCACCGCTGGCCGAACGACACGATCCCTTCCTCGCTGCGGTCGGTCGCCGGCGGAGGCGCCGGCGAGAGCAGCGAGATCGACTCGCGCAGCGCGGGCGTCATCGCGACGTCGACCGCGCCGAGCGCCGGCTCGAGCTGCGCGACGCTGCGCGCACCGAGGATCGGCGCGGTCACCGCGGGATGCGAGCCGACCCACGCGACGGCGAGGGCCGCGGGCTCGATGCCGTGATCGCGCGCGAGCGCGACGAAGCGCTCCGCGACCTCGAACGCGCCCGGATCGCCGTAGCGCACACGGTAGACCTCGGTGTCGACGATGCGCCCCGAGGACGGTCGATCGTGCACGCCGTACTTGCCGGTGAGCAGTCCGCCGCCGAGCGGCGAGTACGGGAACACGGCGATGCGCTCGCTCGCCGCCATCGGCAGGAGCTCCACCTCGGCGAGGCGCTTCACCAGGTTGTACATCGGCTGGATCGCGACGAGCGGCGACCACCCGTGCAAGCGCTGGATCCCGAGCGCCTTCTGCACTTGCCACGCGGCGAAGTTGCTCACCGCGGGGTGCAGGATCTTGCCGCTCGCGACCAGGTGCTCGAGCGCGCGCAGCGACTCCTCGAGCTCGGTCCGCTCGTCGAAGCGGTGCAGATAGAAGAGCTCGATGCGGTCGGTGCCGAGCCTTCGCAGCGACGCCTCGACCGAGCGCACGAGGTGCCGCCGGGAGCTGCCGCGATCGTTGGGGCCGCGCGCGCCGCTGGGGAAGTACGCCTTGGTCGCGAGCACCACCGCGTCGCGCTCGTGCCGGATCAGCTCGCCGAGGATCTCCTCGCTGCGCCCCTTCTGGTAGATGTCGGCGGTGTCGAAGAGATCGATCCCGGCCTCGCGCGCGCGCCGGTAGATCGCCTCGGATGCCTCGCGATCGGCCTCACCGCCGAAGGTCATCGTGCCGAGCGCCAGGCGCGAGACGCGGATGCCGGTGCCCGCGACGAATGCGTGGTCCATCGCGTGAGAGCGTACGCGGACGGAACGCCCGGAGCACCTCCTCACGCGCGCGCTCACTCGAGGCGGCAGGGCTGCTGCAGGTCGGGGTCCGGGCACACGCACTCGCGACGAAGCGACGCACCGACGACCTGCATGCCATCGGCGCGCTCCTCGAGCAGGAACCGCGCGGCGGTGCTGCCGCCCGCGCGCTCGATGCGCGTCCCGTAGCAGGCCGTTCCCCACTGGCCCTGGAGATCGTCGATCGCGACCGAGCTCGCGCTCCGGAGCACCTGCGTCAGCGCCGCCGCGTCGTCCCCGCCGATCTCCGCGCTCACGTCGGCGCCTCTGCGGATCGACGCGACATACGCGTCGAGCGCATCGCTCGCGGCACCGCACTGCTGGAGCAGAGTCATCGTGAGCATCACGCCGATCCCCACGGAGACGAGCCCGACCACCGCGGCCGTGATGCATCCCCCGCGCGGCCGGCGCGGGGACGACGAGAGAGAAGAAGAGCGGCGGGCGGTCATGGAGGTCGGTCCATCGAGGGGTGGTCGCGCAGCCTACCTCGCGCAGCGTCGTTCTCGTCACGCCGGCGCCGTCGACGCCGCGACTTCACGTACGATGAGACTTCCCCGGGGGTCGTCATGAACGCACGCATCGCTTCGCTCGCCGTGATCGCAGCTCTGTTCTCGCTGTCGCCGCGCACCGCGCACGCGCAGCGGTGCGTCGCCGCCGGCGACCGCGCCGACGATCCCGGCCAGGACCGCTACTGCGGCGCGCCGCTGATCACCGGGCTGGGCGGCACCGCGGGCTTCGGCGGCGACATGAGCTGTCTGCGGCAGAACGACGACGGCAGCTCGCCGGCGATCGACGTCACGCCGTGGTTCCCGATGGGGCTGCGCTTCTTCACGACGACGCTGCACGAGCAGATCTTCGTGAACACGAACGGCAACGTGACGTTCTCGGGGCCGGTCTCGACGTACACGCCGAACCCCTTCCCGGTCGCGGATCGCCCGATGATCGCGCCGTTCTGGGCGGACGTGGACATCCGCCCCGCCGACGGCTCGTGCACCGAGGCGGCCGGCACGACGTGCACTTCGTGCGCGCCGTGCTCCCCCGCGGAGTCGAGCCAGGTATGGTGGCACTTCGAGGAAGGCCGCGCGGTCTTCACGTGGGACGAGGTCGGCTACTTCAACTGCCGCACCGATCGTCGCCAGTCGTTCCAGGTCATCCTGAGCGCGGTCGAGACGTGCGGCGCCGAGAGCGGCGATTTCGACGTCGAGTTCCGATACAACCGCTGCGAGTGGGACACCGGCGACGCGAGCGGCGGCACCGGCGGCTTCGCGGTGCGGCGCACGCCGACGCGCTCGTGCACGGTGGATCGCGACTGCCGCTCGACGGGCGGCCCCTTCGGCGGACCGCCGGGCGTGTGCGTCGGCGGGCTCTGTCAGGGCATCGCCGCGCAGGCGGGGTTCGACGCCGGCAACAGCGTCGACTTCTTCGAGATCATGGGCTCGCGCGTCACGCGCGACATCAACCGGCGCCTCTGCGAGGAGTCGAACGTCGGCGAGCCCGGCGTGTGGCGCTTCCTGGTGCGGCGCGGCGCCGTCACGTGCCCCGAGGCGGGCATGCCGTGCGACACCGCCATGCAGGGCATCTGCGGCGAGGGCCGCATCTCGTGCGAGTGCTCGGGCGTGTCGTGCACGACGAGCTGCGTGCCCTCGGTCGAGCCGCGGGCCGAGCGCTGCAACGCGATCGACGACGACTGCGACGGCGCGGTCGACGAGACGACCGACGGCGCGGTGTGCGAGCCGCTCCGCGAGTGCATCGCGGGCAGCTGCATCGCGACGTGCTTCGAGGGTGGCTGTCCGAGCGGGTTCGAGTGCACGGCCTCGGGCTGCGTCGAGACGGCGTGCGTGGGTGTCGAGTGCGCGGCCGAGGAGCGGTGCCGCGGCGGCAGCTGCGTCCTGCCGTGCGAGGGCGTCGTGTGTCCGGCGCCGCTCGCGTGCGTCGCGGGCGCGTGCGTCGATGCGTGTGCCGGCATCTCGTGCGACGAGTGCTCGGCGTGCGACGAGGGCGCGTGCGTGCCGCGCTGTGATCGCGCGGGCACCTGCCCCGCGGGAGATGCGTGCGGCGCGGACGGCGTGTGCGTCGACGCGGACTGCGTGGACGTGACGTGCGGCGCCGGCACGGTCTGCGTCGCCGGCGGGTGCGTCGACGCGTGCGTCGGCGCGTCGTGCCCCGAGGGCGAGGTCTGCTCGGCGGGCGCGTGCGTCCCGAGCGACTCGCCGGACGCCGGACCGCCGGTCGCGTGGGACGGCGGACCGGTCTTGATCGTCGACGCCGCCGCGCCCTTCGACGCGGGCGTCGAGGGCTTCTGGGACGGCGGCCCCGTCCGCACGGGGCCCGGCACCGGCGGTGGCTGCTGCACGGTGGTGGGCGCGGGGCGCGATCGCGGGATCGTGCCGCTGCTGCTCGCGCTCGTGATCGGGCTCGCGGTGCGGGCA
>JALYRN010000611.1 GCA_030855295.1 Myxococcota bacterium
CGGCCGTCGAGGCGCCGCGCCGCGAGTGCACGGCCGCGCTGCGCTTCCAGGAGCCGCCCGAGCCGGACGCGTCGGCGGGCGTCGCCGACGAGGAGCCGCCGCGCACGGCGGTGTCGCTGGTGCTGATCTGCGAGAACGAGCCGACGCGGCGCCTGGCGATCGGCAGCGAGGTCGGCGCGTGCTTCGCGATCGAGGCTGGTGAGGGCTCGCTGCTGCTTGCTCGATGCTGGTGGGCCGGGCAGGGCGCGCTGATCGACGTGCGCCGCGATGGCGACGTGCTCGAGGTACGCCGCGCGGACATCGACGAGCACACGGGGACCGGTTCGCTGGAGCCGGCGAGCGAGCTGCCGGTGCCGGAGAACGCGGACGTCCGAGCGCTCTGATCGGAGGACCGTCAGGCGCGCGTCGACGGGATGCCGAGCTTCTTCATGCGGGACTGCAGCGTGCTCGGC
Organism: Myxococcota bacterium; assembly: GCA_030855295.1. Lineage (GTDB taxonomy): Bacteria > Myxococcota_A > Polyangia > Polyangiales > Sandaracinaceae > Sandaracinus. The sequence goes on from JALYRN010000611.1 coordinate 453, forward strand.
GGCACGCCGAGGATCTTCGCTGCGCCGCGCTCGCCGTAGATGCGGCCCTCACAGCGCCGCAGGACGTCGGCGACGTAGCGGCGCTCGTTCTCGGCGAGGCTGACGAGCTCGCCGGCGTCGTCGCGGCGCGCGGCGAGGCGCTCGACAGTCGGCACCGCGAGGTCCTGCGGCGCGAGCGCGCCGGTCGCGCTGAGGATCGCCGCGCGCTCGAGGACGTTCGCGAGCTCGCGGATGTTGCCCGGCCACGCGTGCTGCGCGAGCGCGCCCAGGCCTTCTCGCGTCAGGTGCACGCCGCGGGCGCCGGTGCGCGCGCGCTGCTCGGCGAGCAGGTGCTCCGAGAGCGCGGGCAGATCCTCGAGGCGCTCTCGCAGCGGAGGCAGGCGCAGCGGGAAGACGTCGAGCCGATAGAAGAGATCCTCGCGGAAGCGCCCCTCGGCGACCGCACGCGTGAGGTCGACGTGGGTCGCGGCGACGATCCGCACGTCGACCTTGATCGTGCGATCGCTGCCGACCGCCTGCATCTCGCCGCTCTGCAGCACGCGCAGGAGCTTCGACTGCAGCTCGAGCGGGAGCTCGCCGATCTCGTCGAGGAAGAGCGTGCCGCCGTTCGCGGTGCGGAAGCGGCCGCTGCGCCCGCGCGTCGCGCCGGTGAACGCGCCGCGATCGTGGCCGAAGAGCTCGCTCTCGAGCAGGCCCTGGGGGATCGCCGCGCAGTTGACGACGACGAAGGGGCGCTCGCGCCGCGCGCTCCAGCGATGGATCGCGTGGGCGAGACGCTCCTTGCCGGTGCCGGTCTCGCCGAGGATCAACACCGGCGTGCCGGTCGGCGCGACCTGCCGCGCCTTGCGCGCGAGCTCGCGCACGGCGGGGCTCTCGCTCGACTCGAACACGCCTCCGTCGTCGCTCCCCTCGATGCGCTCCTCGAGCAGGCGCGCGTGCTCGCGGCTCTGGGCGCCGAGCCTCGCGAGCGCGGCGCTCTGCTCGGCGTTGCGGATCGCGAGCGCGAGGATGCGTCCGTAGATCTCGACGAGGTCGACGACGCCCGGCGGATAGACGACGCACTCGCGGCGATCGAGCGAGAGCACGCCGAACGGAGCGTCGCCGGCGGCGAGCGGGACGATCATGCACGAGTGCCCGGCCGGCAGATCGAGCACCCCGTCGAACGGATCGCCGTCGCCGTGCGCGTGATCCTCCTCGGTGTAGGCGCGCGCGCGGCGGGTCTCGAGCGCCTCGCGGATCGTCGGGAAGCCCTCGAGCGAGAGCTCGTGGGCCCGGAGCGCGGGCGTCGCGAGCGGCCCGCGCATCGCGCGGACGACCAGGCGATCGCCACGGACCTGGAAGACGCACGCGAGGTCGTAGGGCGCGAGGCGGGCGAGCCAGTCGAGGCCGCGGCGCAGGAGGTCGTCGAGATCGGCCTCGCCGGTGGTCGCGAGGGACGCGAGCTCGGCGAGGTCGGACGTCAGGTCGAGCGGGTCGGCGGTGGGCACGACAGAGCTCTGGCACCCGATCACCGAAATGTCGAGGCCGCGAGTCATCACCGAAACATCGGTGATGGTCCTCACTGGCATTTCGGTGAACGCGCGCGTTATGCGCTGAAATCGTTGCTCAAAGTGCCTGGCACGGCGCGTGGAACGTCGAACCCCCAGCCACCGAGGACATCGACTCATGCTGACCGTCGGAGACAAGCTCCCTTCCTTCTCGCTCCAGGCCGCCATCTCGCTCGAGCGCGGCCGAGAGCTCGAGCCGATATGCAGCGGATCGCGCGCACCAAGGGCCGAAGCTCGAGCTTCACGAAGCGACACGAAATCAGAGAGAGAGAGAGGGACCCATGGAGACTCGAATCGGTACGGAGGACGGGCGCCGCAGCGAGAGGTCGGAGAGCAGCCGCGGCGAGCTCGAGGGCGCGCTGGGGCGCCTGATGAGCGACACGTACGTGCTCTATTTCTCGACGCAGTCGTTCCACTGGAACGTGCGCGGCCCGCAGTTCCACTCGCTGCACTCGATGTTCGAGAAGCAGTACGACGAGCTCGCGGAGGCGGTCGACACCCTCGCCGAGCGGATGCGCGCGATCGGCGTCCTCGCACCGTGCTCGCTCGGGCAGATCGCGAACGCGTCGAGCCTGCCGCTCGATCACGGCGCGCCACCGGCGCGCGGCATGGTGGAGATCCTGCTTCGCGGTCACGAGCACCTGGCGCGCGCCGCGCGCGACACCGCCGACCTCGCCGAGCGCGCGGGCGACGGCGCCACCGGCGGCCTGATGACCGAGCGCGCCACCGAGCACGAGAAGACCGCGTGGATGCTGCGCGCGACCCTCGACGAGTGAGCGGTCAGCAGGAGTGCTCGCCCCGGAGGGACCGGACGTGAACTCGACCGGAGGCCGCGCCAAGCCCTATGCTCGGCGCGGCCTTTCGTGCGTTCCCCGTCGCGCCTGCACGCCCTGATCGCCGCGCTGCCGCTGGCGGTGTGGACGCTCTTCCACCTGTGGGAGCAGTGGGCTGCGTTCGCGGGGCGCGACGCGTGGGCCGTGCGCGTCCGCGCGACCTCGCAGGGCGCGCTCGGGATCGCGATCGAGCTCGCGGTGATCGTCGTGCCGCTCGCGGTGTGGGCCGGGTTCACGTTCCGGGCCGCGATCCGGCGGGAGGCGCTTCCCGGCACCGCGCGGCCCGAGGACCGTGGGCTGGTGCGCGTGGTCGGGCGGCTCGCGCCGATCGCTGCGTTCGTTGCGATCGCGTTCCTCGTGCTGCACGTCGGGCATCTCTGGGGCCCGAAGCTGGTGCGCGGCGCGAGCGAGCTCGAGGCGTGGAGCGCGCTGACGCACGACGTCGGGCGGCCGTGGATGCTCGTGCTCTACGCGATCGGCCTGACCGCGGTGGCGCTCCACCTGGCGGCCGCGATCCCGGCGGCGCTGGGCGCGCTCGGGTGGGTCGTCACCGACTCGGCGCGACGCTCGGCGGTGCTCGTCTCGAGCGTCCTCGCGCTGTGCGTCTGGATCCTCGCCGTGCAGCTCACGGGCTGGCTCGCGACCGGCGCCGGGACGTTCTGGCCGATCGAGGTGATCGAGACGCCCGCCGAGCTCGACGTCGCGCCCTGAGGTGAGGCGGAGCCTCGAGATCGGCTCGCCCGCTGCGGTGCTCCCGTCCGCGCGCTCTCGTTGATCGGCTCGCCCGCTCCGGTCGCTTCCGTCCGCGCCCGCTGCGGTGCTCCCGTATGCGCCCTCCGGGGCGAGCACTCCGGTCGGGTCAGGGCTCGATCGTGGTGCCCGGGACGGGCTTCTGCCCGAGGCGCGTGAGGATCACCGCGCCGAGCCCGCCGATCGTCGCGCCGAAGATCAGCAGCCCGCCGATCACCGGCACGCGCGAGACGACGAAGAGGATCAGCACGCCGACGCCGAGCTGGAGCACGGGGCGGTTCGCGAGCGCCGGGAGCGGGAGCGCCGCGCCGATCACCGACGCCATCGTCGCGAGCCCGAGATAGCCGCCGAGGAAGAGCGCGAGCACGAGCACGATCGCCGCGGGGATCCCGAGGATCGTGATCACGAGCACGATCGTCAGCAGGAGCCCCGCGATCACGCCGAGGAAGCCCGCGCCGAGCGTGCGCAGCGGGAGCTTCACGATCGTCCCCTGCAGCATGCGGAGCCGCGCGGGCGCGACGCCCATGAAGAGCAGCCCGAGCAAGAAGAGCAGCGCGTGGCGCATCGCCGCGTCGAGCGTCTCGCCGAGCCAGTGGTGCGCGCCGCCGTCGCGCTCGTCGTCGTCGTCGTCTCTCGAACGCTCCACGCTCGCCGCGCGTGCGCCCTCGCTCGAGACCGCGATCTGCACGCTGCCGTGCTCGCCGCCCGCGTCCGCGACCGAGATGTCGCCACCCATCGCGTCGATCCGACCCCGCACGCGCCCGCCGGGCGCCACGTCGATGTCGCCGCCCATCGAGACGACGTCCCCTGCGACGACGCCCTGCACGTCGACGTCTCCGCCGAGCGTCAGCACGTTCCCGAACGCCTCCCCGTCGATGCGCGCATCGCCCCCGAGCGTGACGACGTCGCGCACCTGCTGGCCCGAGCGCACGTGCGCATCGCCTCCGAACGTGACGACGTCGCGAAGCTCGGCCTGCGACGCGGGCGGCGTCGGCCCCTGCGGCAGCGCCGGCGCGGTCGGCACCTGCGG
>JALYRN010000612.1 GCA_030855295.1 Myxococcota bacterium
GCGCGGGGGAGCGCGTCCGCGTCTCGATCGGGGCGGCGGCGCTGCGCGCAGGCGTGCTGGTGGGGCGCGCCGACAAGTGCACCGACCGCGGGCTCAAGCCGCTGCTGACGATCCGCGTGTCGCGCGTGCACGCGGTGGTGATCGAGCAGAACGGCAAGACGATGCTCTACGACTGCGCGTCGACCAACGGCACGATCGTCGGTGGGCGACGCTTGCGCAGCGTGGAGCTGGGCGCCGACGGGCCGATCGTGCAGCTCGCGGGGCACGACGGCGTGGAGCTGCGCTGGACGCCGATCCGGACGCCGTGATCGGACGCTGTGATCGGACGGCGAGGAAGGACGAACGAGCAGATGACGGTGCGCATCGAGAAGAGCGGCGCGATCACCACGGTAATCCTCGATCGGCGGGAGGCGAAGAACGCGGTCGATCGCGCGACCGCCGAGGCGCTCGCGGACGCATTCCGCGCGTTCGACGCCGACGACGAGGCGCGCGTCGCGGTGCTGCACGGAGCGCACGGAACGTTCTGCGCGGGCGCGGATCTGAAGGGGCTCGCGCGCGGCACACCGAACCGCATCGCGCCCGACGGCGACGGGCCGATGGGGCCCTCGCGCATGCTGCTGGGCAAGCCGGTGATCGCGTCGATCGCGGGGCACGCGGTGGCGGGCGGGCTCGAGCTCGCGCTGTGGTGCGATCTGCGGGTCGCCGAGGAGGACGCGACGCTCGGCGTGTTCTGTCGGCGCTGGGGCGTGCCGCTGATCGACGGAGGCACGGTGCGGCTGCCGCGCATCGTCGGGCTCGGGCGCGCGCTCGATCTGATCCTGACGGGGCGACCGGTCGACGCGCGCGAAGCGCACGCGATGGGGCTGGTCGATCGCGTGGTCCCGAAGGGCGCGGCGCGCGCGGCGGCGGAGGAGCTCGCGCAGCAGATCGCGTCGTTCCCGCAGACGTGCATGCGCCGCGATCGCCTGTCGGCCTACGAGCAGGGCGGGCTCTCGCTCGAGGCCGCGCTCGCGAACGAGTACGAGCACGGCACGCGCTCCCTCGCCGATCCCGATCTCGCCCACGGCGTCGCGCGCTTCACCGCAGGAGCGGGCCGCGGCGGCCGCTTCGAGTGATCGAAGCGCGCGCTGCGATCGAACGAGATCAGAGCGCGTCGCTGCAGAAGACGATCGCGCCGACCTCGGGGGCGATGCGCGGGAGCGGGAAGACGCCGTAGCCGTACCAGCGGCCGAACTGCGCCAGCTCGCCGGTGAAGCCGCCGGGGCTGCGCGCGAGGCCTGCGGTGCGCGCCGCGTCGTCGGGGACGACGTTGCCGAGATCGGGAGGCGTCCCGTGGTGGTGCAGCTCGTCGCCGCGATAGAGGTAGACCCAGAGGATCGCGCCTTCGCGCAGCTCGTCGCTGTGCTCGGCCTGCAGCTGACGGCCGACGCGCTGCGCGGTGCGCCAGAGCGGCGTGCCCGCGAGCACCGCGCCGACGATGCGTCCGTCTCGCCGTGAGGGCGCGACGTAGAGCACGGTGTGGGACGACGGCTGATCCGGCAGAGGGTTCGGGAACTCCACGAGCGCATAGCCGGACTCGCCCGACTCGAGCGCGCGCCGCACGATCTCGAACGCCTCGCTCGCGTCGAAGCCCGCCATCGGATCGGGCTCGGCGTCGCGCGCGATCACGACGCCGCTCGCGTCGACCGCGGCCAGGAACGAGATCGGCGAGATCATCAGCTCCTCGACGCCGCGCGGCGGCTGCCGCAGCAGGTGCAGCGCGGTGCGCATCTCGCGCTCGCGCTGCTCGTGATCCTCGAGCACGAAGCCGCGCGCGAGCTTGGTCGCCGCCTGCTCGACGCCCCGCACGCCGCGCTCGATGTCCTCGCGCACGATCTCGCGCACCCGCGGCGCGTGCTCGCGGATGATCTCCTGCTGGCAGTGCTGCGCGCCCTCGTCGCACGCGACGAGGAGCACGGCGGAGGCGATCACGAGGATCGAAGAGCCTGCGAGCAGAGCGCGGCGAGGGCGGCGGGACATCCGGGGAAGCTACCGCACCGTCGCCGTCGATCGCGAGCGGGGTGCGGCGGGCGGGGGTCGCGAGCGGCGGCGCGACCGGACCTCCGGTCCAGGCCGACGAGCACGCGCGCGTGGTATGGTCCGCCCGTGTCGCGGAGCTCCGCGAGGCCACCGAACCTGCCGAAGATACTCGACGGCAAGTTTCGTCTGATCGAGCCGCTTGCCTCCGGCACCGACGCGGTGTGCTTCCTCGCGGAGCACGTCGGGATCAAGCGTCAGGTCGAGCTGAAGATCCTCGGCCGCGACGTGCCGTTCCCCGGACCGCCCGCCGATCGGCTCTTCCGCGAGGCGCGCGCGATGGGCAGCGCCGCGCACCCGGGCATCCAGGGCGTGGTCGACTCGGGGATCGATCCCGAGGGGCGGCCCTTCGTCGTCTACGAGGCGCTGCGCGGGACCACGATCGCCGAGCTGATGGCCGGGAGCCCGGGCGGGCTCGACCCCGTGCTGGTCGGGCGCATCACGCTCTCGGTGCTCGAGGCGCTCCGCGCGCTGCACCGCGCCGGCGTGGTCGCGCGCGGGCTCGGCCCCGAGAACGTGATCGTGCTGAGCGCGCGCGGCGACGACGTGCCGATCAAGCTGCGCGCGCTCGAGCGCGCCGCGTTCCTCGCGGAGGACGCACCGCCCGACGAGATCCCCTACACGCCGTGGCTCGCTCCCGAGATCCGCCGCGGCACCGGCGGCATCGATCCGCGCGTCGACGTGTACTCGGTCGGCGTGATGCTCCGGCACCTCCTGACCGGGCGGCCCCAGGCGGGCGGGAGCGTCCCCGACACCGCGCGCCGCGCGATCGAGCGCGCGACCGCGGAGGATCCCGACGAGCGCTTCCCCGACGTCGAGGTGCTGATGCAGGCGGTCGCGCTGCTGACGCCGACCGACGCGCGGCCGCCGCGCGAGGAGATGCCGACACCCGAGGATCCGCTGGTCGCCGATCTGCACTACCTGTCGCTGCGCCGCAGCACGCGACACGGCCAGCGCACGGCGAGCGAGGGGCACGCGAAGGTGCACCTGCTCCCGGTGCTGCTGACGATCGAGGCGATCTATCGACGGCTCGGGAGCGACGCGTGGGCGCAGCTCACGACGGAGGTGCCGACCGTCGACGATCTCCTGCCGGGCGCGGGCAACACCGCGCTGCACCTGAGCACGGGGGTCTCGGTCGAGCTGTTCGCGCGCATCCTCGCGGCCGCCGACGGCATCGCGGGGCGCGGTGACCTCGCGCTGCTCCCGGAGCTCGGCGAGGCGGTCGCGCATCGCGGGCTGCGGCGGCTCTTTCCGGATCTGCCGACGCCGCTGGTCGCCGAGGGGCTGGTCGACGGGTTCCCGTACGTGTGGTCGCGCATCACGATGCAGGGCACGCCGCTGCACCTCGAGCGCGGGCCGAGCTCGGCGCGGCTCGCGGTGCGCGCCCAGCAAGAGCCTTCGCTCGAGCTCTCGGGCTTCGTCGCGGGCCTGCTGCGCGCGGCGATCCGGAGCACCGGCGTGCGCCACTCCGAGGTGATGCTGACCGCGTGTCAGGCGCTCGGCGACGCGGTCGACATCTACGGCGTCTCCTGGACGCCCTGATCGGCGCTCGGCGCGCGAGCTCGCGCCGATGAGGCGCGAGGGAGGCAACCTGCGATAGGCTGCGCGGAGGAATCGCGTGGAGCTCGCGGGTCGAACCCTTCTCGGGAAGTACCGGATCGAGGGCCTCCTCGGCCAAGGTGGCATGGGGAGCGTCTGGAAGGGCGCGCACCTCGTCACCGGCCGCAAGGTCGCGATCAAGGTGCTCGACGATCGGTTCCTGACGAACGTGAACGTGGTGCAGCGCTTCGGGCGCGAGGCGCGCGCGGCCAGCGCGATCCAGCACGAGGGCATCGTCGAGGTGCTCGATCTCGATCAGACCGAGGAGGGGCACCCCTTCCTCGTGATGGAGTTCCTCGACGGCGAGTCGCTCAGCGCGCGCATCGAGCGGCGCGGGCGGCTCTCGCAGGAGGAGGTCGTCCGCTTCGGCACGATGCTCCTCGAGGCGCTCGAGGCCGCGCACCAGCACGGAGTCGTCCACCGCGATCTCAAGCCGGACAACATCTACCTCGTGCCCGCGGGACGACGCGGCGAGATCGTGAAGATCCTCGACTTCGGGATCTCCAGCAAGGACGACGAGACGTCGGCGAAGCTGACGATGACCGGGTCCGTGCTCGGAACGCCGCACTACATGTCGCCCGAGCAGGCGATGGGCGACACGAGCCTCGATCGGCGCGTCGACATCTACGGCGCGGGCGTCGTGCTCTACGAGTGCCTGGTGGGCGACGTGCCGTTCGACGCGCCGAACTACAACAAGCTGCTGCGCGTCATCCTCGACGACGTGCCGGTGCCGCCGAGCAAGCGCGGCGCGATCGTCGATCGCGCGCTCGAGGAGGTGGTGCTCTCGGCGATCGCGAAGGACCGCGAGCAGCGCCCGCAGACCGCGCGCGCGCTGCTCGAGCGGATCCGGATGGCGGTCGGGACCGGCAGCGCCGCCGGTGACGGGCCGGGGCGTTCGCTCACCGACGCTCGCACGCGCGACCCGCGGAGGAG
>JALYRN010000613.1 GCA_030855295.1 Myxococcota bacterium
GGTCGCGACCGACGGCGACCTCGACGCGATGCGCGAAGAGATCGCCGCCGCGATCGCGCGCGAGCGCCCGGCGAGCGACGCGATGGGCGCCGATCCGATCGCGTCCGCGACGCGCGTGTCGGACCTCGTCGTCGTGCGCGCGCTCGGCTCCGACGCCGGCGCGGTGCGCAGAGTCTTCGAGCGGGCTCGTCACCTCGTCCGCGCGACGTGGGGACGGCCCGCGATCGATCCCGCGATCTGGAGGACATGAATGGAGCTCTCCCCGAGAGACAAGGACAAGCTCGTGATCTTCACCGTTGCGCTGCTCGCGGAGCGCCGGCGATCGCGCGGGCTCAAGCTCAACTACCCCGAGTCGATCGCGCTGATCTCCGCGGCCGTGCTCGAGGGCGCGCGCGACGGCAGGACCGTCGCCGAGCTGATGGAGCTCGGCGCGACGGTGCTCACGCGCGACGACGTGATGGACGGCGTCTCCGAGATGGTGCCGGAGATCCAGGTGGAGGCGACGTTCCCCGACGGAACGAAGCTCGTCACCGTGCACGAGCCGATCCGATGATCCCCGGCGAGATCGTGACCGCGAGCGGCGAGCTCGAGCTGAACGAGGGGCGCGAGACCAAGGTGCTGCGCGTGGCGAACACCGGCGATCGACCGATCCAGGTGGGCTCTCACTACCACTTCGCCGAGACCAACCCGGCGCTGCGCTTCGATCGCGCGGCGGCGCGCGGCATGCGGCTCGACGTCCCGGCGGGCACCGCGATGCGCTTCGAGCCGGGGCAGGAGCGCGAGGTCGTGCTCGTCGCCTACGCCGGCGAGCGCCGCGTCTTCGGCTTCCGCGGCGAGGTGATGGGGCCGCTCGATCCGGAGGCTCCATGAGCCGCATCGCGCGCAGGGACTACGCGGCGATGTACGGGCCGACGACCGGCGATCGCGTGCGGCTCGCCGACACCGAGCTGTGGATCGAGGTCGAGCACGACTCCACGATCTACGGCGACGAGGTGAAGTTCGGCGGCGGCAAGGTGATCCGCGACGGCATGGGTCAGAGCCAGCGCGCGCGCGCCGAGGTCGTCGACCTCGTGATCACGAACGCGCTGATCGTCGACCACTGGGGGATCGTGAAGGCCGACGTCGGCGTGCGCGACGGTCGCATCGCGGCGATCGGGAAGGCCGGCAACCCCGACGTGCAGCCGGGCGTCGACATCGCGATCGGCGCGGCGACCGAGGTGATCGCGGGCGAAGGACAGATCCTGACCGCGGGCGGGCTCGACGCGCACGTGCACTTCATCTGCCCGCAGCAGATCGACGAGGCGCTCGCGAGCGGGATCACGACGATGCTCGGCGGCGGCACCGGCCCCGCGACCGGCACCAACGCGACGACGTGCACCCCCGGCGAGTGGAACCTGCACCGCATGCTCGAGTCGGCCGAGGCGTTCCCGGTGAACCTCGGCTTCCTCGGCAAGGGCAACGCGAGCTTGCCGCTGCCGCTCGAGGAGCAGCTCCGCGCCGGCGCGATGGGGCTCAAGCTGCACGAGGACTGGGGCACGACGCCGGCGGCGATCGACAGCTGCCTCTCGGTCGCCGATCGCTTCGACGTCCAGGTCGCGATCCACACCGACACTCTCAACGAGTCGGGGTTCGTCGAGGACACGCTCGCGGCGATCGGCGGGCGCGCGATCCACGCGTACCACACCGAGGGCGCGGGCGGCGGGCACGCGCCCGACATCCTGCGCGCGATCGGCGCGCCGAACGTGCTGCCTTCGAGCACGAACCCGACGCGCCCTTACACCGTCAACACGGTCGACGAGCACCTCGACATGCTGATGGTGTGTCATCACCTCGACCCCTCGATCCCCGAAGACGTCGCGTTCGCGGAGTCGCGCATCCGCCGCGAGACGATCGCGGCCGAGGACATCCTGCACGACCTCGGCGCGATCAGCATGATCGCGAGCGACGCGCAGGCGATGGGGCGGGTCGGCGAGGTGATCCTCCGCACCTGGCAGACCGCGCACAAGATGAAGACGCAGCGCGGCAGTCTGCCGGGCGATCCCGCGCATCACGACAACGCGCGGGTGAAGCGCTACGTCGCGAAGTACACGATCAATCCGGCGATCACCCATGGGATCGCGCACGAGGTCGGCTCGGTCGAGGTGGGCAAGCTCGCCGATCTCTGCCTGTGGAAGCCGGCGTTCTTCGGCGTGAAGCCGTCGCTCGTGATCAAGGGCGGGATGATCGTGCTGGCGCCGATGGGCGACCCGAACGCGTCGATCCCGACGCCGCAGCCGGTGCACTACCGCCCGATGTTCGCGTCGTTCGGCGGCGCGATCGCGAGCACGAGCGTGACGTTCGTGTCGGGCGCGGCGATGCGGCTCGGGGTGGCGGGCGCGCTCGGGCTGCGGCGTCGCGTCGTGGCCTGCGCGGGCACCCGCGACGTGCGCAAGAAGGACATGGTCCACAACGGCGCGACGCCGGTGATCGAGGTCGATCCGCAGACGTACGAGGTGCGCGCCGATGGCGCGCGACTGGTCTGCGATCCCGCGCACGAGCTGCCGATGGCGCAGCGCTACTTCCTGTTCTGAAGGCGAGGACGAATGCCGATCGAACAACGAATCGAGATCCGCGAGCGCGTGGCGGAAGGCGCGCCGCGCGCGACGCTGACGCTGCCGTTCGAGCTGCGCCAGCGCAGCCGGCTCCGAGCGATGCTCGATCGCGACGAGGGAGATGCGGCGGGCGGCGGCGCGCGCGAGGTGGCGCTCTTCCTGCCGAGGGGGACGGTCCTGCGCGGCGGAGATCTGCTCCGTGCGGTCGACGGGACGGTGGTGATCGTGCGGGCCGCCGTCGAGTCGGTCTCGACGGTGCGCGGGCACGATCCGATGGGGCTCGCGCGCGCCGCGTACCACCTCGGCAACCGTCACGTGCCGCTCGAGGTCGGCGAGGGATGGCTGCGCTACGGGCACGACCACGTGCTCGACGACATGGTGCGCGGGCTCGGGCTCGAGGTGCGCGCCGAGCACGCCCCGTTCGAGCCGGAGAGCGGCGCGTACGGCGGGCACCACGACCACCACCACGACCACCACCACGACGAGGAGGAAGATGGACACCGGCACGCCGCCGCGCGCGCCGAGTGATCGGGTCGCGGGCCTGCGCCTGCTCCAGCTCGTCAGCCCGGCGCTGCCGATCGGCGCGTTCGCGTACTCGCGCGGGCTCGAGAGCGCCGTCGAGCTCGGATGGGTGCGCGACGCGGAGAGCGCGCGCGCCTGGATCGGCGGGGTGCTCGACCGCACGATCGCGCGCCTCGACGCGCCGATCGTGCTGCGCCTGCACCGGTCGATCGGCGGCGCCGATCACGAGGCGACCGCGCGGTGGATCGCGCTCGCCGACGCCTCGCGCGAGAGCGGCGAGATGCAGGCGGAGTCACGCGCGCTCGGGGTGACGTTCGCGCGGCTGCTGGGCGAGCTCGGGGTCGCGAGCGCAGAGGAGCTCGCGCCACCGATCGGGACGAGCCACCTCGCCTGCTTCGCGCTGGCGTGCGTGCGCTGGGACATCGAAGAGGACGACGCGGTGCGGGCCTGCTTGTGGAGCGCGCTCGAGGGACAGGTCACCGCGGCTTTGAAGCTCGTGCCGCTCGGACAGACCGACGGTCAGCGGATCCTCTTCGCCGAGGCCGCGCGCATCGGCGCGCTCGCCAGCGGCGCCGCCGATCTCGCCGACGAGGACCTGGGCGCGCTCGCGCCAGGCCTCGCGATCGCGAGCGCACTGCACGAGACGCAGCACACGCGGCTCTTCCGCTCGTGAGAGCGGCAACCAGAAGGAGACCTCTCGAATGAACAGCACGCGTCCCGTCCTCCGCGTCGGCGTGGGAGGCCCGGTAGGCTCCGGGAAGACCGCGCTCGTCGAGCGCCTCTGCAAGCGCATGCGCGAGCAGCGCTCGATCGCGGTGGTGACCAACGACATCTACACGCGCGAAGACGCCGAGTTCCTCATGCGCGCCGAGGCGCTACCGTGCGAGCGCATCGTCGGCGTCGAGACGGGAGGCTGCCCGCACACCGCGATCCGAGAGGACGCGTCGATGAACCTCGCGGCCGTCGACGACCTCACGCGGCGCTTCCCCGACCTCGAGCTGATCTTCGTCGAGAGCGGAGGTGACAACCTCGCGGCGACGTTCAGCCCGGAGCTCAGCGATCTGACGATCTACGTGATCGACGTCGCCGCCGGCGACAAGATCCCGCGCAAGGGCGGCCCCGGGATCACGCGGAGCGATCTCCTGGTCATCAACAAGATCGATCTCGCCGAGCACGTCGGCGCATCGCTCGAGGTGATGGAGCGCGACGCCCGGAAGATGCGCGGGGATCGGCCGTTCGTGTTCACCGATCTGCGGCGCTCGATCGGGCTCGAGGCGATCGTGGAGCACATCGAGCGCGAAGGGATGCTGCGGGCGTGATCGCGATGCTCGCCGGTCTGAGCGCGGGCACGCTGCACGCGCTGAGCGGTCCCGATCATCTCGCCGCGCTCGCGCCGATCGCGGCGCGCGTGCCGACGAGCGCGATGCGCGCGGGCGCGCTCTGGGGGCTCGGTCACGGGCTCGGCGTGCTCGCTGCGGCGCTGGTGGTGCG
>JALYRN010000068.1 GCA_030855295.1 Myxococcota bacterium
TGAAGATGGTCATGCCCGGCGACAACGTCTCGATCGTGGTCGAGCTGATCGTCGCGGTCGCGCTCGAGGAGCAGCAGCGCTTCGCGATCCGCGAGGGCGGCCGCACGGTCGGCGCCGGCGTCATCACGAAGATCCTCGAGTAGCTGATGGGGGAGCGGGTGCGCGTTGCGCTCGTCTGTAGCGAGTGCGACGCACGCAACTACCAGACGACGAAGTCACGGACGAGCAGCGAGCGGCTGGAGATGAAGAAGTTCTGCCCTCGCTGCGAAAAACACACCGTGCATCGAGAGTCGAAGTAGTTCGCGGGAGAACGAGCACGTAGCTGCCCCCCTCCCCTTAGGCCAGTAGCTCCAATGGTAGAGCAGCGGATTCCAAATCCGCGGGTTGTGGGTTCGAATCCCTCCTGGCCTGACTCTACGAATCGAATCCACGCGAGACGTCGGAAGAACAAATGGCGGACGACGACAACGACAAGGATCGTGACGAGCGCGAGGACGACGACGTCTCGGCGTCGGACGAGCGCGGCTCGGACGATCGGGAGTCGGACGATCGTGAGTCGGACGACGTCGCGGCCGATGAGCTCGACGATGAGCGCGTCGCGCGTCGCGAGGCCGCCGACATCGAGCGCGAGGATCGCGAGCTCGCCGAGGGCGGCTCGGAGCACGACGTCGCGCCGATCACGAGCGTGCTCGGCATCGAGCGCTGGGTGCAGTTCTCGTTCATCGCGCTCGCGCTGACGACCTTCTACATCGCCGACAAGCTCATCACGTTCGGCTGGGGCTTCGCCGCGGAGCCCGACCCGACCCTCGTCTCCGGCATCGCCGCGCTGATCGGGCTGGTCGGGACGTTCGCGCTGTACCGGCATCCTCGGATCCATCAGCTCGCCCACGAGGTCGTCAGCGAGCTGTCCAAGGTCACCTGGCCGACCAAGGACGAGACCTACTACTCGACGGTCGTCGTCATCGTCACGTCCGTGATCGCGGCGTTGTACACAGGCGTCTTCGACGCGCTGTGGTCCGCGTTCACCGACCTCATCTACAACGTCTGAGTGGCGGGGGGCGCGCTCATGCGAGGGAACGACCCGATGCAGCACGACGATGGGCGCCTCGAAGGCCAGCGCGAGAGTGGGGCTTCGATGTCCAAGAAGTGGTACGTGGTGCAGGCCTATTCCGGTTACGAGGGCAAGGTGAAGACCGCCCTCGAAGAGCGCGTTCGTCAGAACGGCATGGAAGAGTTCTTCGGAGAGATCCTCATCCCGAAGGAGAACGTCCAGGACAGCACGAAGGCGGGCAACAAGCGCGTCACGAGCCGGACTTTCTATCCCGGCTACGTGTTCGTGAACATGGACCTGAACGAGCAGACTTGGCACCTCGTCAAGGACACGCCGAAGGTCAGCGGGTTCGTCGGTGGCCGCCATCCGAGCCCGGTCCCCGAGAGCGAGATCAACGCGATCTTCCAGCAGGTCGCCGAAGGCGCTGCGAAGCCGAAGCCGCGTGTCGTGTTCGAGAACGGCGATCACGTCCGCGTGACCGACGGTGCATTCGCGAACTTCACTGGAACGGTCCAGGAGGTCAATCCCGCGAAGCAGAAGGTAACCGTGCTGGTTTCGATCTTCGGGCGCGCGACGCCCGTCGAGCTCGAGTACGGCCAGGTAGAGAAGACTCAGTAAGGACCCGACCCATGAAGAAGGTCACCGGACAGATCAAGCTTCAGCTGTCGGCCGCGAAGGCGAACCCTTCGCCGCCGGTCGGCCCCGCGCTCGGCCAGCACGGCGTGAACATCATGCAGTTCTGCAAGGAGTTCAACGCTCGTACGCAGAAGCAGGAGGGACTGATCATCCCGGTGGTGATCACGGTCTTCTCCGACCGCTCGTTCACGTTCATCACCAAGACGCCTCCGGCCTCGGTGCTGATCAAGCGCGAGCTCGGCCTCAAGATCGGCAAGAAGCCGGCGAGCGGCTCGTCGCGCCCCAACAAGGACAAGGTCGGGACGATCTCGCAGGCGCAGCTGAAGAAGCTCGCGCAGGAGAAGATCCAGGACACGAACGCAGCGTCGCTCGACGCCTGCGTGCGCTCGCTCGCGGGCACCGCCCGCAGCATGGGCGTCGACGTCACGGACTGAGCGCCACGAACTGAGCACTGCGTTCGCGCAGTGCCGGACACCACTCCCGGCATGCAGTGAGCCGAGGGTGGGAGGCGGAAGAGTCGCCAATGGGGGCGATGCCGCCGAATGGAGGAGCGATGAAGACGGGAAGAAAGCGGAAGGAAGCGGTCGAGTCCATCGATCGTGATCGTCGCTATCCCCTCCCGGAGGCCTGCTCTCTCGTGAAGAAGGCGAGTTTCGCCAAGTTCGACGAGAGTGTGGACATCGCGGTCAGGCTCGGGGTGAACCCCAAGCACGCCGATCAGATGGTTCGTGGAGCAACCGTGTTGCCCCACGGCATCGGCAAGACCGTACGTGTCCTGGTCTTCGCGAAGGGCGAGAAGGCGGCGGAAGCCACGGCGGCGGGTGCTGATCATGTCGGCGCCGACGACCTCGTGGCCAAGGTGCAGGAGGGCTGGCTGGACTTCGAGACGGTGATCGCGACGCCCGACATGATGGGTCAGGTCGGTCGCCTCGGTCGCGTGCTCGGTCCGCGAGGTCTGATGCCCAACCCGAAGACCGGCACGGTCACGTTCGACGTGACGAAGGCGGTCACGGAGGCCAAGGGCGGCAAGGTCGAGTTCCGCGCCGAGAAGGAGGGCGGCATCGTCCACGCTCCGATCGGCAAGAAGTCGTTCGATGCCGACAAGCTCGAGGAGAATGCCCGCGCGCTGATCGGCGCACTGCTGAAGGCGAAGCCGTCGGCGGCGAAGGGCACGTATCTCCGGAGCATCACGATCAGCTCGACCATGGGCGCCGGTGTGAAGGTCGACACCGCCACCATCGAGTCGGCGACCGCGGAGGCATGAGATGGCGAACGGAATCAGCGCTATCCGCGAGGAGAAGGCCAAGGCGGTCCAGGAGGTCAAGGACCTCATGGACAAGGCCACGAGCTACGTCTTCCTCGGCTTCAAGGGAATGGACGTCATCACGGTCACCGACCTGCGGTCGAAGTTCCGCTCGGCCGGCGTCACCTATCGTGTCGTCAAGAACAAGCTGATCCAGCAGGCGCTCAAGGGCTCGCCCCTCGAGACCGATGCGCAGCTCGACAAGGTGTTCGCGGGTGAGACGGCGATCGCCTTCTCGTTCGAGGATCCCTCGAGCGCGGCGAAGGTCGTTCGCGACTTCCGCAAGCTCGGCGACAAGCAGGAGAAGCTCCAGGTCAAGGCGGCGGTCCTCGAGACCACCGTCATGCCGGGCGCTCAGGTCGAAGCGCAGCTCGCGTCGATGCCTGGCAAGGACGAGCTCCGCGCCATGCTGCTCGCGACGCTGCAGGCACCGCTGCAGCAGTTCGTGATGCAGATGAACGCGCCCGCGCAGAACCTGGTCTACGTGCTCGAAGCACGCCGCAAGCAGCTCGAAGAGGGCTGAGCCCTGCTCCCGCACTCCGATTCACAAAAATATGCGCGCTGAGCGCGCTCGATAGAGGAAGAAGGATACGAACATGGCAACGATGGATCAGCAGAAGATGGTCGACGAGCTCTCCACCTGGTCGGTGATGGAGGTCGCGAACCTCATCAAGGCCCTCGAGGAGAAGTGGGGCGTCAAGGCCGCTCCGGCGGTGGTCGCGGGCGCGGCTGCGCCGGCGGCGGCGGCGGCTCCGGTCGAGGAGCAGACCGAGTTCACGGTCGAGCTCACGGGCGCCGGCGAGAAGAAGATCAACGTGATCAAGGTGGTTCGCGAGCTGACGGGCCTCGGCCTGGCGGACGCGAAGAACCTGGTCGAGGCCGCCCCGAAGACCGTCAAGGAAGGCGTGTCGAAGGCCGACGCCGAGGACATGAAGAAGAAGCTCGAGGAGGCCGGCGCCAAGGTCACCCTGAAGTGATCGGTTCCGTTCTTCGCAGCACCAAGTAGCGCTTCAGATCACGGCGCGGGGACGGAGACGTCCCCGTGCCGTGATCCGTCTTTTCTTTTTCGGCTCGTCGTTCTCTGCGGCTTCCTAGCCGCTCGACGAGCTCCGCCGCCGTTCTCCCAGACGCATACAGGTGGGTCCGCATGGCCTCGACGATTCAGACCAACTTCCGGATTCGGCACAGCTTCGCGAAGATCTCGCAGATCATCGGGATTCCGAATCTCATCGATATTCAGAAGCGGTCCTACGAGAAGTTCCTCCAGGCGAACGTGCCGCCCAACCGGCGCGAGGACATCGGCCTCCAGGGCGTCTTCCGGAGCGTCTTCCCGATCCGCGATTTCAACGGGACGAGCGAGCTCGTCTTCGTCGGATACACCCTCGAGCGTCCGAAGTACGACGTCGACGAGTGTGTCCAGCGCGGCATGACGTACGCCGCGCCGATCAAGGTCACGATCCAGCTGATCATCTACGACACCCAGAGTGAGGGGTCGGAGAAGACCGTCCGCGACATCAAGGAGCAGGAGGTCTACTTCGGCGAGATCCCGCTGATGACCGAGAACGGTACGTTCATCATCAACGGCACCGAGCGCGTCGTCGTCAGCCAGCTGCACCGCAGCCCCGGCGTCTTCTTCGATCACGACAAGGGCAAGACGCACTCGAGCGGCAAGCTGCTCTACCAGGCGCGCGTCATCCCCTATCGCGGCAGCTGGCTCGACTTCGAGTTCGACCCGAAGGACCTGCTGTACGTGCGGATCGATCGCCGCCGCAAGCTGCACGCGACCGTGCTGCTCAAGGCGCTCGGCTATTCGACCCAGGATCTGCTCAAGTTCTATTACGACTCGGAGACGATCTTCCTCGAGAAGGGCGGCAAGTACGCGCGCTCGATCGAGTTCGACCTCCTGCCCGGCCAGCGCGCCACGCGCGACATCAAGGTCGAGGGCGAGGTCATCGTCCGCAAGAACCGCAAGTTCACGCGCGCCGCGATCCGGAAGCTCCGCGACGCCGGCAGCGATCGCCTCCCGCTCGATCTCGCCGAGGTCGTCGGCAAGGTCAGCGCCGACGACGTGATCGACGAGGAGACGGGCGAGGTGCTCCTCGGCGTCAACGAGGAGGTCACGGAGGAGAAGCTCGATCGTCTTCGCGAGGCGAAGATCGACAGCTTCAAGATCCTCTTCATCGACGGCCTGAACGTCGGTTCGTACCTCCGCGACACGCTCAACGCCGACAAGATCACCACGCAGGACGAGGCGATCCTCGAGATCTACCGCCGCCTGCGCCCGGGCGATCCGCCGACGCTCGAGACCGCGAAGACCCTCTTCCACAACCTGTTCTTCAACCCCGAGCGCTACGACCTCTCGAAGGTCGGCCGGCTCAAGCTGAACTACAAGTTCTACAAGGAAGAGGATCCGGCTCGCCCGGCACTGGAGACGAGCGTGCTCACGCCGCTCGACATCCTGCACACGGTCAAGCACCTGATCGAGCTGAAGAACGGCCGCGGCTCGGTCGACGACATCGACCACCTCGGGAACCGTCGCGTGCGCGCGGTCGGCGAGCTCATGGAGAACCAGTACCGCATCGGTCTGGTTCGCATGGAGCGCGCGATCAAGGAGCGCATGAGCATGTCTCAGGAAATCGAGACGCTCATGCCGCACGACCTCATCAACGCGAAGCCGGTCTCCGCGGTGGTGAAGGAGTACTTCGGCAGCTCGCAGCTCTCGCAGTTCATGGATCAGACGAACCCGCTCTCGGAGGTGACGCACAAGCGTCGTCTCTCGGCCCTCGGGCCCGGCGGTCTGACCCGTGAGCGCGCGGGCTTCGAGGTCCGCGACGTCCACGCGACCCACTACGGCCGCATCTGCCCGATCGAGACCCCGGAGGGTCCGAACATCGGTCTGATCGCGTCGCTCTCGACCTTCGCGCGCGTCAACGAGTACGGCTTCGTGGAGACGCCGTACCGGAAGATCGAGGCGGGCCAGGTCGGCAAGGAAGTGAAGTGGTTCTCCGCCCTCGAGGAGGAAGGCCACTACATCGCGCAGGCGAACGCGCAGTTCGACAAGAACAACATGCTGAACCCGGGCCTCGTCCCCGCTCGCTACAACGGCGAGTCGGTGATGGTCCCGCACGATCAGATCACGCTGATGGACGTCAGTCCGAATCAGCTGGTCTCGGTCGCAGCGTCGATGATCCCGTTCCTCGAGCACGACGACGCGAACCGCGCGCTGATGGGCTCGAACATGCAGCGCCAGGCAGTTCCGCTGCTGCGCTGCGAGGCGCCGATCGTCGGCACGGGCCTCGAGATGCGCGTCGCGCGCGACTCGGGCGTCTGCCTGCTCGCGAAGCGCGACGGCATCGTCGACTCGGTCGACGCGACCCGCATCGTCGTCAAGGCCGAGGGCGAGGCGGGCGCGTTCCCTGACATCTATCGTCTGGGCAAGTTCGCGCGCAGCAACCAGAGCACCTCGTACACGCAGAAGCCGGTGGTCCGCCCCGGTGAGCGCGTGAAGACCGGCGACGTCATCGCCGACGGTCCGAGCTGCGACATGGGCGAGCTGGCTCTCGGCCGGAACGTGGTCGTCGCGTTCATGCCGTGGGGTGGCTACAACTTCGAGGACTCGATCCTCATCTCCGAGCGCATCGCGAAGGAAGACGTCTACACCTCGGTGCACATCGAGGAGTTCGAGTGCGTCGCTCGCGACACCAAGCTCGGCAAGGAAGAGATCACGCGCGACATCCCGAACGTCGGTGAGGACGCCCTCAAGGACCTCGACGACAGCGGCATCGTGCGCATCGGCGCCGAAGTGAAGAGCGGCGACATCCTCGTCGGCAAGATCACGCCGAAGGGTGAGACCCAGCTGTCGCCGGAGGAGAAGCTCCTCCGCGCGATCTTCGGTGAGAAGGCGGGCGACGTCCGCGATACCTCGCTGCGTGTTCCGCCGGGCGTCGGCGGCGTCGTCATCAATGCCCGCGTGTTCTCGCGCAAGGGCACCGAGAAGGACGACCGCACCAAGGAGATCGAGGACGCGGAGCGCGCCAAGCTCGAGAAGGACATGGCGGATGAGCAGAAGATCATCCGCGAGTCCGCCTACAACCGCGTCAAGAAGCTCCTGACCGGCCGCACCACGCAGGCGAAGCTCGTCGACGAGAAGGGCAAGGTCCTCCTCGCGAAGGGTGCCGAGATCACCGCCGACGCGATCGAGCCGATCCCGCGCAAGTACTGGAAGGACGTCGAGATCGACAAGGGCCAGGAGAAGGTCCAGGCGATCCTCGAGGAGCTCCAGGAGCAGGTCGGCGCGATCGAGTCGCTCTTCCAGGAGAAGATCGGAAAGCTCTCCAAGGGCGATGAGCTGCCGCCGGGCGTCATCAAGATGGTGAAGGTCTACATCGCCATCAAGAGGAAGCTCCAGGTCGGCGACAAGATGGCCGGCCGCCACGGCAACAAGGGCGTCGTCTCGCGCATCCTGCCCGAGGAGGACCTGCCCTACCTGCCCGACGGCACCCCCGTCGATCTCGTGCTCAACCCGCTCGGCGTCCCGAGCCGCATGAACGTCGGTCAGATCCTGGAGGTCCACCTCGGGTGGGCGGGCTTGCTCCTCGGCAAGCAGATCCAGGAGCTGATGGAGGAGAAGAAGCTCTCCTCCGATGCGCTCCGCAAGCACGTCCAGAAGGTCTTCAACAAGGGCGAGACCAAGGCCCTGATCGACGAGCTCCCGGACAAGGATCTCGCCGAGATCGCGAAGAAGTTCGCGAAGGGCTTCAAGCTCGCGTCGCCCGTCTTCGACGGCGCGCACGAGAGCGAGATCAAGACGCTCCTGCAACTCGTCGGTGACACCGCGCGAGAGCACGAGCAGAAGTCGCCGCTCTATCACGTCAGCTCGCGCACCAGCGGGCAGACGGTGCTCTTCGATGGTCGCACCGGCGAGGCGTTCCACCGGGACGTCACGGTGGGCGTGATGTACATCCTGAAGCTGCACCACCTCGTGGACGACAAGATCCACGCGCGGAGCATCGGGCCCTACTCGCTCGTCACGCAGCAGCCCCTCGGCGGCAAGGCCCAGTTCGGCGGCCAGCGTCTCGGTGAGATGGAGGTCTGGGCGATGGAGGCCTACGGCGCGGCCTACGCGCTGCAGGAGTTCCTCACCGTCAAGTCGGACGACGTGCAGGGCCGCACCCGCATGTACGAGTCCATCGTGAAGGGCGAGTACGTGCTCGATGCCGGACTCCCCGAGAGCTTCAACGTTCTGATGAAGGAGCTCCAGGCCCTCTGCCTGAACGTCGAGCTCATCGAAGGCCCGGGCGGCGCGTCGCGCAAGAGCGACGACGTGCTGGTCGCCGAGGAGGAGTGATCATGAAGGACATTTTCTCGTTCTTCGAAAAGCCGAAGGATCCGCTTTCGTTCTCGGCCATCCGCATCTCGCTCGCGTCTCCGGAGAAGATCCGGGAGTGGTCGCACGGCGAGGTGAAGAAGCCGGAGACGATCAACTACCGGACGTTCAAGCCGGAGCGGGACGGGCTCTTCTGCGCGAAGATCTTCGGGCCCGTGAAGGACTACGAGTGCATCTGCGGCAAGTACAAGCGCATGAAGCACCGTGGGATCGTGTGCGAGAAGTGCGGCGTCGAGGTGATCCAGTCGAAGGTGCGCCGTGAGCGCCTCGGCCACATCACGCTCGCGACGCCCGTCGCGCACATCTGGTTCCTGAAGTCCCTGCCCTCGCGCATCGGCGCGATCCTCGACATCACGCTCAAGGATCTCGAGCGCATCCTCTACTGCGAGAGCTACGTCGTCATCGATCCGGGCGACACGCCGCTCCAGAAGGGCGAGATCCTCAGCGAGGAGCGCAACTCGGAGCTGCTCGAGGAGTACGGCGACGACCGCTTCAAGGCGGCGATGGGCGGCGAGGCCGTGCTCGATCTCCTCAAGGAGATCGACGTGCACGCGATGGCCGAGCACCTGCGCTCCGAGATGAAGGAGTCGAGCTCGGAGGCGAAGCGGAAGAAGTTCGCCAAGCGCCTCAAGGTCATCGAGGCGTTCCGTGAGAGCGGCAATCGCCCCGAGTGGATGATGCTGACGGTGATCCCGGTGCTGCCGCCGGATCTCCGCCCGCTCGTTCCCCTCGACGGCGGCCGCTTCGCGACGTCGGACCTCAACGACCTCTACCGCCGCGTCATCAACCGCAACAACCGCCTCAAGCGGCTGATCGAGCTGAACGCTCCGGAGATCATCATCCGGAACGAGCGGCGCATGCTGCAGGAGGCGGTCGACGCGCTCTTCGACAACGGTCGTCGCGGCAAGACGATCACCGGTCCGAACAAGCGCCCCCTCAAGTCCCTCAGCGACATGCTGAAGGGCAAGCAGGGCCGCTTCCGCCAGAACCTCCTCGGCAAGCGCGTCGACTACTCCGGTCGAAGCGTGATCGTCGTCGGTCCTTCGCTCCGCCTGCACCAGTGCGGTCTGCCGAAGAAGATGGCGCTCGAGCTCTTCAAGCCGTTCATCTACAACAAGCTCGAAGAGCGCGGCTACGTCACGACGATCAAGAGCGCCAAGAAGCTCGTCGAGAAGGAGAAGCCGGAGGTCTGGGACATCCTCGAGGAGGTCATCACCGAGCACCCGGTGATGCTGAATCGCGCTCCCACGCTCCACCGTCTCGGCATCCAGGCGTTCGAGCCCGTGCTGATCGAGGGCAAGGCGATCCAGCTGCACCCGCTGGTCTGCGTGGCCTTCAACGCCGACTTCGACGGCGATCAGATGGCGGTCCACGTGCCGCTCTCGATCGAGGCGCAGATGGAGGCGCGCGTGCTCATGATGAGCACGAACAACATCCTCTCGCCCGCGAACGGCCGGCCTATCATCAACCCGACCCAGGACATCGTCCTCGGGCTCTACTACATGACGCGTCAGCGTCCCTTCGCGCGCGGCGAGTACGTCGACGGCTCGGAGCGCAGGGGTGACTTCGCCGGTGTCTACGCTTCGGCCGACGAAGTTCGGATGGCGTACGACTCGGGCATGGTCGAGCTGCACGCGCGCGTGAAGTGCCGTGTCGACGGCGAGATCGCCGACACGACCGTGGGCCGCGTGCTCGTCAGCGAGATCCTGCCGGAGAAGCTCGACTTCTCGCTGATGAACCGCGTCCTGACCAAGAAGGCGCTCACCGAGGTGATCGACGCCTCGTACCGCGCTCACCAGAACAAGGCGACCGTCCTCCTCGCGGACCGCATGCGCTCCCTCGGGTTCGAGATGGCGGCCCAGTCCGGCGTCTCGATCTGCATGGACGACATGCTGATCCCCGACTCGAAGAAGGTCATCCTCGACCAGGCCACCACCGACGTCGAGACCGTCATCGAGCAGTATCAGGAAGGCCTGATCACCGACGGCGAGCGCTACAACAAGATCGTCGACATCTGGGCCGCTGCGTCGGACCAGGTCGCGAAGGATCTGATCGAGGGCATCAGCAAGGAAGTCATCGTCAGCCGAGATGGCGAGAAGAAGGAGACTGCCTCCTTCAATCCCATCTTCATGATGGCCGACTCCGGTGCTCGTGGATCGAACCAGCAGATTCGTCAGCTGGCCGGCATGCGCGGCCTGATGGCGAAGCCGTCGGGCGAGATCATCGAGACGCCGATCACCGCGAACTTCCGCGAGGGCCTCACGGTCCTGCAGTACTTCATCTCGACGCACGGCGCGCGCAAGGGCCTGGCGGACACCGCGCTGAAGACGGCCAACTCGGGCTATCTCACGCGTCGTCTCGTCGACGTGGCGCAGGACGCGGTCGTCACCGACCACGACTGCGGAACGCTCGACGGCATCGAGATCGCGAAGCTCGAAGAGGGCGGCGAGATCGTGCAGGGCCTGGGTGAGCGCATCCTGGGTCGCACGGCGCTCGAGGACATCTTCGATCCGCGCGACGAGGACACGATCCTCGTGCATGCGGGCGAAGAGATCGACGAGGCGAAGGTCCAGGCGGTCGAGGACTCGGGCATCGAGAAGGTGACGATTCGCTCGGTGCTGACCTGCGCGACGCGGCGCGGCATCTGCGCGCTGTGCTACGGCCGCGACCTGGCGCGCGGCTATCGCGTCAACACCGGTGAGGCGGTCGGCGTCATCGCGGCGCAGTCGATCGGCGAGCCGGGCACGCAGCTCACGATGCGCACGTTCCACATCGGTGGTGCGGCGGCGCGCGGCAAGATCGAGCAGTCGTCGATCGAGAACCGCTTCGAGGCACGGGTCAAGTTCGAGAAGGTCAAGACCGTCCAGAAGAAGGACGGCACGGTCGTGGTGATGAACCGCCACGGCGTGCTGAAGCTCGTCGACGAGTCCGGACGCGAGAAGGAGACCTACAACCTCGTCTACGGCGCCTTCCTCAAGGTGAAGGACGGCGACTTCGTGCAGAAGGGCACCACGCTCGCGGACTGGGATCCCTACGCGATCCCGATCCTCACCGAGGTGCCCGGCATCGTGAAGTACGGCGACATCATCGACGGCGTCACGATGGAGGAGAAGCTGAACGAGGTCACCGGCCTCTCTCAGCGCGTGATCATCGAGTCGCGTGACGCCTCGGCGCGCCCGCGGATCTCGATCAAGGACGACTCGGGCGACACGAAGCGGACGGGCGTGGGCGACAACCTCGCGCGTTACTTCCTGCCGGTCGGCTCGAACATCATCCCGCCGGACGGCACGGAGATGGACGCGGGAGACATTCTCGCGAAGATCCCCCGCGAGACCACGAAGACCAAGGACATCACGGGCGGTCTGCCGCGCGTGGCCGAGCTCTTCGAGGCCCGCAAGCCGAAGGATCACGCGATCGTCGCGGAGATCGACGGCTCGGTCACGTTCGGCAAGGACACCAAGGGCAAGCGCAAGGTGCTGGTCCAGCCCGAGAGCGGCGAGGCGAAGGAGTACCTCATCGCCAAGGGCAAGCACCTCAGCGTCAAGGAGGGTGACTACGTGCGCGCCGGCGAGCCGTTGATGGACGGTCCCGCCAACCCGCACGACATCCTCAAGATCCGCGGCGAGAAGGAGCTCGCGGCCTGGATGGTCAACGAGATCCAGCAGGTCTACCGGCTCCAGGGCGTCGGCATCAACGACAAGCACATCGAGACGATCGTGCGGATGATGCTGCGGCGTGTCCGGGTGAAGGAGCCCGGAGACACCAACTTCCTGATGGACGAGCAGGTCGAGAAGAACATCTTCGAGCGCGAGAACGAGAAGTGTCTCGCGCGCGGAGGCAGCCCGGCGATCGCCGAGCCGCTGCTCCTCGGCATCACCAAGGCGTCGCTCTCGACGGAGAGCTTCATCTCGGCGAGCTCGTTCCAGGAGACCACGAAGGTCCTCACCGAGGCCGCGATCAACGGCAAGGTCGACGAGCTCCGCGGCCTCAAGGAGAACGTCATCATGGGACGCCTCCTGCCGGCCGGAACCGGTCTGGCGGCGTACAAGCGCCTCGACATCGTCGTCGAGGACGGATCGGCCGCGAGCGACTACTCGCCGGCGGACGATCTGATGGCGGCGGCCTCCGAAGAGGAGTGAGCCGACAGGAGTGCTCGCCCCGAAGGGCCTGGACGGGAGCGCGCGCTGCGCGCGCGGACGGAAGGGCCCGGAGCGGGCGAGCCGATTCTAGTGAGCCGCGCGGGGATCGTCGCGAGACGGTTCTCGAGATACGAAGCGACGGGGTCGTGAGCAGTGCTCACGGCCCCGTTTCGCTTTTGGTGGGTCTGCGCGGGCAACGTGATTCGCGTGGTGCCGAGAACGGCGCTAATGCTGGCGGGCCGCGAGGGCGGCGCGAGGGGGTTTGTCGATGCGTAGGAAGTGGACCGCGTTCGTGATCGCGACGACAGGCCTCCTGGCGCTCCCGCTTCCAGCGGTTGCACAGGACGCGGATGGCTCCTGGGTCGTCGTCGTCGCAGCCGCCGGACAGACCGATCTCGAGAGGCTCGGCACCGTCGCGAACCACGCCAGCGTCGCGCTCGAGGCATCGCGCGCCGACATCGTCGCGGGCACCGACGTCGCGACTCGACTGGAGCGCTCCGGCTCGCGGGCGTTTCGCGCTGCTCCCGCGGCGCTCTTCCAGCGCCTCGAGGACACCGCGACGACGATGCTCCAGGACGTCGCGCGCGGGAACAACGACCGCGCGCGGGCGCTCGGTGAGCCGCTCCTCAGCGAGATCAGGCCGTACCTCCCCGCGATCGGCAGAGACGCGGACGCGTCGCGCAACCTCGGGAACATCTGCCTCTTCCTCGTGCGCTCGCACCTTCCGACCTCGGGCGCGCAGGACACGAGGGGCGCATCGCTGCAGGCGAGCGAGTGCCTGAAGCTCTTCCCCGACCTGCAGGCGAGCACCTCGATGCACCCGCCCGAGGTCGTCGAGGTGCTCGAGCGCCAGCGGCCCGACGCGTCGGACACCTCGGTGCTCAGCGTGCAGGGCGCCGCCGGAGATCCCGCCGGATGCGTGATCCGCATCAACGGCCGACCGATCGGCGCGACGCCGTTCGTGCGCCGCCCGGTGCTCGCCGGCACGTACGCGGTGCAGGTCGAGTGCGCGCCGGGCATGCCGTCGCGCGTGCGCGAGGTGCACGCCAGCGGCGCGGAGACGGCCGAGATCGTCGTCGACGGACGGTTCGATTCGACGCTTCGTGTGGACCTGTCGAGCGGCACGATCGCCCTCGCCTACCCCGACGCCGCCGCGATGAGCGAGCACCTCGAGGAAGACGTCGCGCGAGTCGCCCAGGCAGCCGGCGCCGGGCACGCGCTCGCCGTCATCGACGCGTCCGACGGCCCGTCGCTTCGCTCGTTCGACGTCGACGCGACGGGCGCCCACATCGCCGGCAGCTCGCAGGTCGCCGAGCCAGCCGACGCCGAGCGGAGCCGCCGCGCCCTCGCCTCGCTCCTCGGGATCGAGCTTCCTGGCAACGGCGACCACGCGATCCGTGATCAGCCCGCAGGCACCACGCACACCGACGGCCTGCTGGTCCCCGGCGTGACCTCACTCGTCCTCGGCGGCCTCGGCCTCGGCGCCTTCGGCGTGCTCGGCGGAATGGCGCTCGCGGAGGACTCGAACGTCCGCGCCGCGTGCGGCGACGCCCGCACGTGCACCCCCGAGCAGGTCCGCACGGCCGACGACCTCGCGCTCGGCGCCGACATCGCCCTCGGCATCGGCGCCGCCGGCGTCGTGCTCGGCGCGATCCTCCTGATCGCCGACCCGCCGCGCGATATCGAGCGAAGCGCGACCGCGCGCGTATTGCCGTGGGGCGGACAGAGCTCGGCCGGCGTTGCCGTGTCGGGGGAGTTCTGAGATGAACAAGCAACTGCTCCTCGCCGCGTGCATCGTCGGCACTGCCTCGGGCTGCTCGCTCCTCGTCGACACGTCGCCGTACATCGGCACTGCGGACGGCGCGACGGCGGACGGCGGCACCGACGCCGGCATCTCGGACAACGCCCCGTCGACTCCCGAGATCGACCTCACCCCCGACGCGCCGCGCACCGCCGACGACCTCACGGCGACCATCACCCGCGAGAGCGTCGACCCGCTCGGCGAGACCGCCACCTACGAGTACCTCTGGCGCCGCGACGGCACGGTCGTCGAAGGCGAGACCGACGCGACGATCCCCGCCGCCCTGACCACCCGCGGCCAGACCTGGCGCGTCGAGGTGACGCCGACCACACCGGACGGCCGCCGCGGCGTCGCCGCCTCCGCCCAGGTGACCATCGAGAACACCCTGCGTGCGCCGCGCCATCGTGAACGCCGGGATCGCCGCATCGTGAACGCCAGGATCGCCTGATCGTGAACGGCAGGATCGGCATCATGAACGCCGAGATCGGCGGATCGTGAACGCTCGGCGCGA
>JALYRN010000614.1 GCA_030855295.1 Myxococcota bacterium
GCGGCGGTCCGCTTCGCAGCGCTGCATGCCCCGAGGCCCGCGATCGCCGCTGCGATCGGGAGCGCGACCAGGAGCGCGATCGGTCGCCGCTTCCGCACCGGAGACGGCGCCGAGGGCTCCGACGGCATCGTCGCCGCGAACGCCTGCGCCGGCTCGCCCGTGCGCGTGGACGGCATCGCGATCGGCGGAGGTCCTCCCTCGCGCAGCCCGGCGAGCTCTCCGATCGCGTCGCGCATCTCCTTCGCGCTCGCGAAGCGCGCCACGGGCGTCTTGTTCATGGCGCGCTCGACGATCTGCGCGAGCGCCGGCGTGATCTGCGGATCGATCTCCGCGAGCGGCGTCGGGCTGCTCGGCGACCGCGAACATCAGCTCGTGATAGTTCTCCGCCTCGAAGGGCCTTCGCCCCGCGAGCATCTCGTAGAAGACCGCGCCGATCGAGAACACGTCGCTGCGCGCGTCGACGCGCCGCCCGCGCGCCTGCTCCGGCGACATGTACGCGGGCGTGCCGAGGACCGCGCCGGTGCTGGTCATCGAGTGATCGGTGTCGAGCATCCGCGCGATGCCGAAGTCGAGCAGCTTGACGAGCTCCATCCCGCTGACGCGCTGCACGAACACGTTCTCGGGCTTGAGATCGCGATGCACGATGCCGC
Source organism: Myxococcota bacterium (assembly GCA_030855295.1). Classification (GTDB taxonomy): domain Bacteria; phylum Myxococcota_A; class Polyangia; order Polyangiales; family Sandaracinaceae; genus Sandaracinus. The sequence continues at coordinate 651 of JALYRN010000614.1, forward strand.
GCTCGTGCGCGGTCGCGAGCGCGGTGAGCACCTGCATCGCGATGCGCTGCACGCGCCCCTCGGACACCCGCCCCTCCCGCTCGAGCAGCGCGCCGAGCGACTCGCCCTCGAGCAGGTCCATCACGAGGAAGGCGCGCCCGTCCTCGACGCCGAAGTCGGTGACCTGCGCGATGTTCGGATGCGACAGCGACGCGGCGAGCTCCGCCTCGCGCTTGAAGCGCGCGACGATCTCGGGGTTCTGCGAGATCTCCGGACGCAGCACCTTGATCGCGACGGGTCGGCCGAGCGGCTCCTGCACGCCTGCGTGCACGGCGCCCATCCCGCCCATCCCGAGGAGCCGACCGACGCGGTAGCGACCGAGCGTCGTGCCTTCGAGGAGCTCTTCCACCGGCGAAGCGTAACGGGCATCGCGCCGCGGCGCTCGATTCGCCGTTCGGCGCTATCCTCGCGCCCGATGAGCGATCCGAGCGCCGAGCAGGCCCGCATCTACGAGGAGCGTGCCGAGGCGTACGACGCGCTGATCTCGGCGGAGGACTCGCTCGGCGAGCTCGCGCGCGCGCTCGATCGCGTGGTGTCGATCGAAGGCGCGGTCATCGCGGACGTCGGTGCCGGCACCGGCCGCATCGCGCGCACGATCGGCGCGCGCGCCCGGAAGGTGCACTTGATCGATCGCGCGGCGCCCATGCTCGAGGTCGCGCGCCGTCGGCTCGAGGCGCAGGGCGACGTCGAGTTCGAGATCCACCACGCCGACGCGCGCGCGCTGCCGCTCGCGGACGCGAGCTGCGACGCCGCGATCGCAGGCTGGGTGTTCGGCCATTTCCGCCACTGGATGCCCGAGGGCTGGGCGCTCGAGGTCGATGCCGCGATCGCCGAGATGCGCCGCGTCGTGCGACCCGGCGGCGCGATCGTCGTCGTCGAGACGCTCGGCACCGGCCACGCGACGCCCAGGACGCACGAGGCGCTCGACGGATACTTCGAGCACCTCGAGCGCGCGCACGGCTTCACACGATCTTGGATCCGGACCGACTACCAATTCGCCGACGTCGAGACGGCTGCGCGCGTGTGCGGCAGCTTCTTCGGTGAGCCGCTGGTCGCGAAGATCCGCGCGGAAGACTGGGCGCGCGTCCCGGAGTGCACGGCGATCTTCTCCGCGCCCGCGTGATCACGCCGAGCGCGAGCGGCGCTCGCTCGCGCCCGCGTGATAGCGTCGCCGTCGTGACGCTCCGAGCCACCTGCGCGATCACTGCCCTCGCCCTCGCGGTCGCGTGCAGCGGATCGTCCGACGCCGCGCCGCCTGCGCCCGTCCCCCCGACGCCGGTTCCGCCCGACATCGCCGCCGCCCCCGTGAGCTGCACGCCGCCGGGGCTCGAGGCGGCGCGCGCGGTCGAGATCCTGACGCTGCCACCCGGCTGCACGATCGAGAGCGCCGGCCCTCCGTCGCAGCCGCGCACGATCACGACGAGCGAGGAGCTCGCGGCGCACCTCCGCTGCGAGGGCGCCGAGGCGCCGGCGATCGATCTCGCGGAGCACGACCTCGTCGCGGTGGCGCTCGACATCTCACCTGCGAGCGCGGGCCACGCGATCTTCGACGACGGCACGACCGTGACCTTCGTCTCGCGCCAGCGGCGCCCCTGCCCCGGCGATCCGCAGCCGATGCCGATCACGTCGACGATCACGTTCCTGCTGCCGAGCGACGCCGCGCGCGCGTGGCGGCAGGCGTCGTGCTCGCTGCCTCTCCGCTGCCCCTGAGAAGCGGCGCGCGGGGATCGCCGATCGGACGTCAGCGCTCGCGCGAGCGGCGCAGCAGCCGGTGCAAGTACACGCGATCGATGCCCGCCGCGCGCGCCGCGGCCGAGACGTTGCCGTCGTGCCGCGCGACCAGCTCGGTCGTGTACGCGCGCTCGAACTCCTCGAGCCAGCGCCGGCGCGCCTCGGGGTACGGCACGTCGACGTCGACCGCGACGCTCGCGCGCGCGGGGCTCGCCGCCGGCGGCTCGATCTCCGTCTCGGCGTCGGTGCGCACGTCGAACACGAGCCGCTGCTCGAGCACGTTCCGGAGCTCGCGCACGTTGCCCGGCCACGCACGCGAGGCCAGCCACCCGAGGAAGCGCGGCGTCAGCAGCGCGCGGCGCGTCGCCTCGTCGGCGCCCATCCGCTCGAGCAGCGCCTCGGCGATCACCGGGATGTCCTCGAGCCGCTCGCGCAGCGCGGGCACGTCGATGCGCGCGACCGCCAGCCGGTAGTAGAGATCCGCGCGGAACCGCCCCGCGTTCACCTCGGCGCCGAGGCGCCGATTGGTCGCGGCCACGATGCGGATGTCGACGGGGATGCGCCGGGTGCTGCCGACCCGCCGGATCGCGCGCTCCTCGAGCACGCGCAGAAGCTTCGGCTGGAGCTCGAGCGGGAGCTCGCCGATCTCGTCGAGGAACACCGTCCCGCCGTGCGCCGCTTCGAATGCACCGATGCGCGCCCGGCTCGCGCCGGTGAACGCGCCTTGCTCGTGCCCGAGCAGCTCGCTCTCGAGCAGGTTGCCGGGGATTGCGCCGCAGTCGACGACCACGAAGGGCCCGGCCGCGCGCGCGCTCTCGCGGTGGAGCGCCTCGGCCGCGACGTCCTTGCCGGTCCCCGTCTCGCCTTCGAGCAGCACCGTCACCGAGCTCGCGGCGCAGCGCTCGAGCGCGCCGAAGGTGCGGCGCGCCGCGACCGACACCCCGACGAGATCACCGAGCTGGGTGCGCGTCGAGACCGGCACGACGATGCGCTCTCGAGAGAGCGTCACCCGCACCACCCCCGCGCCCAGGCGCAGCAGGCTTCCGTCGCGCGCGAACGCCTCGCGGACGACGAGCCCGTCCACCTGCGTGCCGTTGCGGCTGCCGAGGTCGCGCACCAGCGCGCCGTCCTCGCCGACCACGATCTCGCAGTGCAGCCGCGACACCGTGGGATCCGCGATCCCGAGATCGCACGACTCGTGCGAGCCGATCGCGCAGCGATCCGCGCCGCTCCACGTGGCGCCGCGCGAGGCCGCGGGCTCGAGCACCTCGAGCGAGATCGTGCGCGCGCGGTGCTCGGGCGCGATCGGGATCGAGAAGAGCCCCTCGTAGTGCTCGGTCGCGGTGCCCTCGGCGCCGGCGAGATCGTCGTCGTCCACGCCGCGAGGGTAGCCGGGAACCCGCAGCCCCGGTGCTACGATGGTGCGTGCTGACGAGGTCCGTACGCTGCTCTTCGCGCCTCGTCGCGCGCGCGCGACCACCTCGCCTCGCCGTCGCGATCGCGATGACGATCGGTGCGGCCGCGGCGGTGACCGGATGCGAGCTCGCCCCGATCGATCACGATGGTCAGCTCGAGCCCTGCCTGCCCGGCTTCACCGCGCACGGCGGCCGCTGCTATCGCGCGCTCGACGCGGGCGACGATGCGGCCACGCCCGGTTGCACGCAGCCGATCGACTGCGACGGCGATCAGGTCGTGCTCTGCGATCCCGACGGCGGCGCGCGCCGCGTGGCCTCGCACTGCGACGGCAGCTCGGCGATCGTGTGCGTCGCGGGTGCGCTCCACCGCGCGCCGTGCCCCTCGGCGTGCGTCGCCGCGCCGATCGCGCGGTGCGCGATCACGCCCTCGTTCGACATCGCCGGAGAGCACGGCACACGCGATGATCTCGTCGATCTCACCGTCTCGGCCGGTGAGACGACCGTGCTCGAGACCGACACCGGACGCATCACGCGGACGGTCGCGGGCGACACGTTCGAGCTCCGCGCGCCGGGAGAGGGTGTGATCTCGGGGATCGGCTACCGCCGGGTCGCCGAAGGCGACGTGGCGATCGGTGTGTTCTCGGTGCGCGCGGCGCGCGTGCTCGGGACCTTGATCGCGCGCGGCGAGGCGGCTTCGAGCCTCGAGGCCCAGACGACGATCGCGATCGCGGAGGACGGCGTGCTCGACGTGTCGGCGCACGGCGC
>JALYRN010000615.1 GCA_030855295.1 Myxococcota bacterium
GCGACGGCCGGCGCGCTCGGATCGCTCGTCGGGCCAGCGCGCCCGCCCGCGCGCGCCGCATCCTCGGGACCGGCGTTGCGACGTCCGAACAACACCTTCTTCAGCTCGACCGCGGCGAACACCGCCAGGCCTGCGCCGCTCATGTACAGCCACCAGATCGCGTCGATCGGCGCGGTGCGGAACACGGCGTTCATGAACGGCACGTACGTGTAGAGGAGCTGCGCGCCGAGCATCACCGCCGTTCCGATCCACACCCAGCGGTTCGAGAACACTCCGAGCCGCCACACCGGCAGGTGCAGGCTCCGGCACGCGAACAGGTAGCCGATCTCGACGACGACGATCGTGTTGCCCGCGATGGTGCGCGCGACCGCGACGTTCTCGGGATCGACCGCGAGCGCCCACTCGAAGAAGCCGAACGCCGCGCCCGCGATCAGCGCCGAGACGACGAGGATGCGGAGCCACGCGCGCCCATCGAGCAGCGGCGCCTTCGCGGGGCGCGGCGGCCGCGTCATCAGCCCCGGCTCCTTCGGCTCGAACACCAGCGCGGTGCCGAGGAGGATCGCGGTCGCCATGTTGATCCACAGGATCTGCACGGGGAGGATCGGCAGCACCGCGCCGATCGCGATCGCAGCGAGCAGGACGAGGCCCTGGCCTCCGTTGATCGGCAGGCTCCACGCGATGAACTTCACGAGGTTCTCGTAGACGCCGCGCCCCTCTTCGATGGCGGCCTCGATCGTCGCGAAGTCGTCGTCGGTGAGGATCATCGCGGACGCGCCGCGCGCGACGTCGGTGCCGCCGCGTCCCATCGCCACGCCGATGTCCGCCTGCTTGAGCGCAGGCGCGTCGTTGACGCCGTCGCCGGTCATCGCGACGACGTGACCGCGCTTCTGGAGCGCGCGGACCAGCGTCAGCTTCTGCTCGGGCGCAACGCGCGCGAACACGGCGACCCGCTCGGCGAGCTCGGACAGCTCCTCGGGAGCGAGGCGCTCGATCTCGGTGCCGGTGAGCGCGCGCAGCTTGCCGGCCGCGTCGCGCTCTCCCTCGAGCCCGAGCTCGGCGGCGATCGCGGACGCGGTGATCGCGTGATCACCGGTGATCATCTTCACGTGCACGCCGGCGCGGTGGCATGCGGCGATCGCGTGCTTGGCGCGATCGCGCGGCGGGTCGATCATGCCGACGATCCCGAGGAGCGTCAGATCGCGCACGTCGTCGTGATCGATGTCGCTCGCGTCCGCGGGCAGCGTGCGCCGCGCGAGACAGAGCACGCGAAGCCCCCCGGCTGCGAGCTCGTCGACGCGGCGGCACACCGCATCGTGATCGAGAGGCACGTTGCCACCGGTCGCCGCGAGCGCATCGATGCACCGCGAGATCACGACCTCCGACGAGCCCTTCACGTACAGCACGCTGCCGTCGCTCGCGCCGCCGCCGTCGTTCGCGGGCGGATGGAGCGTCGCCATGTACATGTGCTGCGACTCGAAAGGGATCGCGTCGCGGCGAGCCGCGCGTGCGAGCGACTCCGAGAGCTTCGCCTTGCTCGCGAGCACGAGCAGCGCGGCCTCGGTGGGGTCGCCCTCGATCTTGGTGCCGTCCTCGCCGCGCGCGATCCGCGTGTCGTTGCAGAGCGCGCCGGCGCGGATGCACTCGAGCAGCGCGGGATCGGCGCTCGGCTCGATCGCCCGGCCGTCGCGCTCGATCGCGCCCGGCGCGTCGTAGCCGACGCCGGTCACCACGACGTCGATTCCGACGGTCCAGACGCGGCGCACCGTCATCTGGTTCTCGGTCAGGGTGCCCGTCTTGTCCGAGCAGATCACCGTCGTGCTGCCGAGCGTCTCGACCGCGGGCAGCTTGCGGATCAGCGCGCGACGCTTCGCCATCTGCGACACGCCGACCGCGAGCAGGACGGTGACGGCCGCCGGTAGTCCCTCGGGGATTGCGCCGACCGCGAACGCGACGACCGCGTTGAACGTGTGCTCGAACGCCGCGCCGCGCAGCGTCTCGACGGCGAACAGGAGCACCGACACGCCGAGGATGATCCACACGAGCAGCTGCGAGAGCCCCGCGATGCGCCGCGTCAGCGGCGTCGCGATCTCCTCGGCGCTCGCGATCAGGCCCGCGATGCGGCCGGTCTCGGTGGCGTCACCGGTCGCGACGACCACACCGCATCCCGTGCCGTAGGTCACGGCGGTGCCGGCGAACGCGACGTTCTCGCGATCGCCCATCGAAGTGTCCGGCGCGAGCACGCCGGTGCCCTTCACGCTCGGCACCGACTCGCCGGTGAGCGTCGCTTCCTCGATCTGCAGATCGCGCAGCTCGAGCAGCCGCAGATCCGCGGGCACGCCATCGCCCGACTGCAGGAACACGATGTCGCCGACGACCAGATCGGCGCTCGGCGCGCGGCGCTTCTCGCCCCCGCGGAGCACTGTCGCCTCCGTCGTGACGAGCTGATCGAGCGCGGCGATCGCGTTCTCGGCGCGCTGCTCCTGGAAGAAGCCGATCAGCGCGTTCACGAGCACGACGATCGTGATCACGATCGTGTCGGGCACGTCGCCCAGCGCCGCCGACACGATCGCGGCGACGATCAGGATCGCGACCAGCGGCTCGGTGAGCTGCGCGAGGAAGCGCCGGAGCGCCGACTTGCCGCGCCGCGCGGTCAGCCGATTGGGGCCCTCGCGCTCGAGGCGCTGCTTCGCGTCACGCTCTTCGAGCCCGGTCGCGGGGTCGACGCCGACCTCGCGCAGGACCTCTTCGGACGTCTTCGAGTGCCAGGCGCTCACGTATTTCCTTCGCCGACCGCGCGCGAACGATTCGCGCGACGGCCGTCCTCGGACACATCGATCCCCGGTCGCGGAGATCCAGACCAGCTCTGCTCGCCCATGTACGCACGCGCGGCGCCGTGCACCTCGGGCGGCGTTCGACCGCGGCATCTCGCCACGATCGTCGCATCTTGGCAGCAGCGGATGCTCGGCAGCGCAGCCGCGCCGCTGGGCGTCAGGACGGCGCGCTCATCGCCTCGAGCGCCTCGAGCGTCGGTGCCGCGAGCGGCGGCTCCATCGCCGTCTCGAGGCAGAAGCGCGCGAGCTCGCGACGGTGGCTCTCCGCGTCGTCCCACAGCTTGCCGAGCTCGGCGACGAGCTGCTTCGGCTTCGCCTTCCACCCTGCGAACGGCGCGCGGAGCTCGGCGGGCCAGGCGCCGCGCTCGATCGCGTCCCACACCGCGAACGGCAGCTGCGATCCGAGCACCGCCTCACCGCTCTCGCCCTCGAGGATGCCGAGCACCACGTCCTCGATCAGCCCGCGGGCCAGCGGATCCTCGGCGTCGACGCGCTCGACCAGGTAGGCCTCCGTCAAGAACACCTCCCACCCGAACGGCAGCGGATCGTCGATGTCCTCGACCGCATCACGCACCCGATCGACGTCGATCGCGAACACCGTGAGGTGCACGTACGGCAAGCCGTGCCGCACCGCGAGCCCGCGATCCATGATCGTCCGGAGCCCGAGCCCCTCGGCTTTCTTCGGCACCTGCGGGAGCGTGCGTCGCATGCGCGCCGAGCATGGCTCGCGTCGTCGCTCAGGTCGATTCCAGCTCGAGGCGGAACGACTGCCGAGCGTCCCCCACGTGTGCGATCGCCTCGATCGCGCCCTCTCCCTCGTGCCGCCCCGCCCAGTACCCCGGCTGCATCGTCTCGGTCCTCAGCCCCGGCCCCTCGACCCGCACCGGATCCCCCGACGACGCATACACCGCGATCACTCGATCCGAGAACGCGAACACCTCCGCGAGCAGCGCGCCCGACGCGACATCGTGCAGCGCGACGATCCTCCGTCCCTCCGAGGGATCGCGCATCTCCTCCCCCTCCGCCGCCGCGAGCCGATCGTGCGCGCCGCGGTCGTCTGTTCCGCCAGCGCCCGCTCGTACATCGCGCACGGCGTCGGTCCCCCGCTCTCGCTCGTCGCTCGCCGCCGCCCGCCGGATCGCCCACGCGAGCTCCTCGCGCGCGCTGCTCGACGCCCGGATCCGCCGCGCGATCGACGCCGACTCGTACGCATCGGCGCGCCCTCCGACCAGCCGGGCGATCTCCCGCGCGCTCGGCGCCGGCGCCTCCGGCTCAACTTCGGGCGGCTCGGGCGGACGTCCCGACAGCGCCCGCAGCCCGTCGCGTGCGAGCGCCACCGCGATCTTCATCGCCTCCTGCGCGTCCTCCGCATCGGCGCCCGAGCTCACGTCCGCCCCGATGATCGCCCCGACGTGCAAGAGCGCCCGCTGCCCGAGCCGCCGCAGATCGGCCCGCAGCGACGGCGGCAGCTCCGCGAGATCGCCGGTGGTCTCCACGGCGACCGAGAGCGCCAGCGCCTCGAGCACGGGCTCGAGCGGCTGACCCTCGCGCCACTCGAGCGCGACGCGCGCCTTCTCGTCCCATGCCCGTGAGAGCTCCTCGATCATCGTCCGACTCCATCTCCCGGCCGCGCGCGCGCGCCGTCCTCGTGGGGGGCAGGACGCGCCGCCCCGGCGCCGACTGACGCAGCGCCGACGGACGCAGCGCCGACCAACGCAGCGCCGACGGACGCAGCCCTCACTCGCCGCTCCCCCGCCGCCCCGGCC
>JALYRN010000069.1 GCA_030855295.1 Myxococcota bacterium
CGACGTCGCTGCGCTCGCGCGCGCCGGCGCCCCGCGCTGGCGCACGCTGCAGTCGATGCTCGGCATCCCGCGCGACGCGCCTCCGCCGCCGGACGCACAGGTGACGCTCCCGCCGGTCTCCGAGCGTCCGCCGCCGCACGTCGTGAGCCAGCCTCCCGCGAGCGTCGCCGACACCGAGGAGGACGAGCCCGAGCTCACGGTCAGCCACGTCGGCTCCGGCGAGCTCGACGACGACGACCTCGACGATGACGCGCCCAGCGAGCCGCCGATCGCGTTGACGAGCACGCGCTCCGAGGCCTCGCGCGCCGCGTCGTCCCGACCGGGCACATCGCAGGGCGGCGGCTCGTACAGCGTGCGCGACGCGGCGGTCGATGTGATCGCGCCGCGCAAGCGCACCTCGATCCCCCCGGTCGCGTCGGAGCGTCCGCGCAGCGCGCACTCGTCGCGTCCCGATCCGCGCGCCGAGCCGACGAGCGACACGCCGGTGACGCGCGAGGTGATCTCCGTCCCCGCGATCGACGCGCGTCGCCGCGACGAGCCCGAGAACGCGCCGGGGCGACTGCGCCCGGCGCCCCCCTCGAGCGAAGAGATGCCGTCCGTGATCGTCGACATGGGCGACTCCGTGAACGCGCTCGTCGTCGACCTCACGCACTGCGGCCCGGAGGACGAGGGCGCGATCGTCGACGCGATCGTGCGCACCGGGGAGATCGCGCTCCCGACGCTGGCGCAGGCGTTCCCTGGACCGCCGTGGTTCGATCGTCGCCGACCGTACCGCCGGCTGCCGCGAGGGCGTGATGTCTCCGCGATCGCGCGCGCGCTGGTGGCGTTCCGCGAGCGTGCGGTGCCCTACGTCGAGTCGCTGCTCGATGCGGGCCAGGTCGATCGCCGGTTCTACGCGACGTTGGTCGCGGGCGAGCTGCTGCATCCGGGCCTCGTCGCCGCGCTCGCGGAGCGCATCTTCGACGACGACGACGGCACGCGCGCCGCGGCCCTCGAGCTCCTGCCTCGGTTCCGCGTGTTCCCGACCGAGTGGAGCGAGTCGATCGCGCAGGTGCGCCGCGCCGCGAAGATCCGCGGGCGCGACCTGAAGAAGCGACACCGTGCCGCGCGCGCGCTCGGTGCGGTGCGAGATCCCGGCGCGCTGCGGCTGCTCGTGGAGCTGCTCGACGACGAGGACGCCGAGCTCGCCGAGATCGCGCACCGCTCGCTGGTGGAGATCACCTGCGAGGACATGGGGACCGCGGGGCGCCGCTGGACGCCGTGGCTCCAGAAGCACGAGAAGCAGCACCGCATCGAGTGGCTGATCGACGCCCTCTCGCACAGCGACGAGGCGATCCGCACCGGCGCCGGCGAGGAGCTGAAGGTCCTCACGCAGCAGTACTACGGCTATCACGCCGCCTCGCCGCGCAAGGAGCGCGAGGTCGTGCAGCAGAAGTACCGGCGCTGGTGGGACGAAGAGGGCGCGCGCCTCTTCACGGGCTGAGGGCGTTCGCGCGGAGGCGCTCGTCGCGGCGCGCGCGGACTTCCGAGACGAGCGCGCCGACGGCGCGGCGCATCGAGGGCGGAGGCGCGAGGTGCGCGAGCTCGTCGAAGAGCGCGTCGGCGCTCGGGAAGCGAGCCGCGGGGGCGGACGTCAGGAGGCGCTCGATCGCGGTGGCGAGCGCCGGCGCGATGTCCGGCGCGAGGACGGTGATCGGCGTGTGATCACCGAGCCGCGCTCGCTCGAGCGACGCGAGCTCGGTGCGCGCGGCGAACGGGCGCGCCCCGGTGGCGGCCTCGAACAGCGTGACGCCGAGGGCGAAGAGGTCGCTCGCGGGCGTCGCGTTGCCCGTCGCGACGTACTCGGGGGAGAGGTACGCGGCCTTGCCTCGGGCCATCCCGAGCTCGGTGCGGCGCTCGCGATCGCTCGCTCGGGCGATGCCGAAGTCGGCGAGCTTGATCTCACCCGCGAGGCTGACGAGCACGTTCGCCGGCGAGACGTCGCGGTGGAGCACGCCCGCGCGGTGCGCGACCTCGAGCGCGGTCGCGAGATCGAGCGCGATGGTCGCGAGGAGCGTCGGCGGGAGACGGCGCACGTCGACGAGCAATGCTCGGAGGTCGACGCCATCGATGAGCTCGAGCGCGAGGAACGGAACGCCGTCGTGCTCGCCCGCCTCGATCACCTGCACGATCGTCGAGTGACGTAAGCGGGCGGCGACGCGGCCCTCCTCGAGGAACATCCGGACCACGTCCGCGTCGCGCTGCCACTCCGGCAAGATGCGCTTGAGGCAGACGCGCTGCTCGATGTCGCCGTATCCGCGGCGCACCGCGACGAAGGTCTCGGCCATCCCGCCGGCGCCGATGCGCCTCTCCAGCTCGAAGCTCCCGAAGCGATCGCGCATTGCGGCCTCCCGTGCGTGCGGCGGCCCATCGGCTCGGGCGCGCACGCGGTTGCGGGGGTGGGGCGCCGGCAGGTGCGGGGCAGGAGCGGGCACCTGCCCGCGTGCTACCGTCCGGACCCCCCGAGCCCCGCCACGGAGGGGACGAAAAGGCCCATGGCAGAACGAATCGGCAAGGCCGAGGTGCGGCACGTCGCGAAGCTCGCGCACCTCTCTCTCTCCGACGAGGAGACCGAGACGATGCGCGCGCAGCTCGACTCGATCCTCGACTCGATGGCGACCCTCGCGAAGCTCGACACCGCGGGCGTCCCTCCGACGCAGCACGCGATCGACATGATCTGTCCGCTCCGCGAGGACGTGCCCCGTCCGTCGCTGCGCCGCGAAGAAGTGCTCCGTGCCGCGGCGCGGACCGACGCCGGCGCGTTCGCGGTGCCGAAGGTCATGGAGGGCGAGTGATGCTGCATCAGCTCTCCGCCGTCGCGATCGCCGAGAGAGTCTCCGCGGGAGAGCTCTCCGCGGTCGACGTCGCGCGCGCGGCGCTCGCGCGCATCGCGCAGCAGGACGCCGAGCTGCACGCGTTCCTGTACGTCGACGGCGAGCGCGCGCTCGCGCAGGCGGCCGCCGTCGATCGCGCGCGCGCCGCGGGGAAGACGCTCGGGCCGCTCGCGGGCGTGCCCGTCGTGCTGAAGGACAACCTCTGCCAGCGCGGCACGCCGACCACCTGCGGCTCGAAGATCCTCGAGGGATGGATCGCGCCGTACGACGCCGACGTCGTCGAGCGGCTGCGCGCCGCCGGAGCGGTGATCGTCGGCAAGGCGAACATGGACGAGTTCGCGATGGGCTCGTCGAACGAGAACAGCGCGTACGGTCCCGTCTCCAACCCCTGGGCGAAGGATCGCGCGCCGGGTGGCAGCTCGGGCGGGAGCGCGGCAGCGGTCGCGGCGGGGCTCGCGACGCTCGCGCTCGGCAGCGACACCGGTGGATCCGTGCGGCAGCCCGGGGCGTTCTGCGGCGTGGTCGCGCTCAAGCCGACGTACGGGCGGGTGTCGCGCTACGGGCTGATCGCGTTCGCGTCGTCGCTCGATCAGATCGGGCCGTTCGCGCGCGACGTGCGCGACTGCGCGCGGATCTCGAAGGTGATCTCGGGCCACGACGCGCGAGACGCGACCAGCGCCGCGATCGAGGTCGGTGACTACGAGGCAGCGCTCGGCAAGGGCGTGAAGGAGCTGCGCGTCGGCGTGGTGCGCGAGTCGCTCGGCGAGGGCACCGACGGGAACGTGCGCGCCGCGATCGAGAAGGCGATCGACGCCCTGCGCGAGCTCGGGTGCGCGATCGTCGACGTGACGCTGCCGGCCGCGGAGCACGCCGTCAGCGCCTACTACATCGTCGCGCCCGCCGAGTGCAGCTCGAACCTCGCGCGGTTCGACGGGATGCGGTTCGGGCCGCGGATCGAGAAGAGCGATCTCCACGAGACCTACGGCGAGACGCGGGCGCAGCTCTTCGGACCCGAGGTGAAGCGGCGGATCATGCTGGGCACGTACGTGCTCTCGGCGGGGTACTACGACGCGTACTACGCGCAGGCGCAGAAGGCGCGCACGCTGATCGCGCGCGACTACGAGGCGGCGTTCGCGACGTGCGACGTCGTGCTGACGCCGACCTCTCCGACCGTCGCGTTCCCGCTCGGCGCGAAGACCAAGGACCCGATCGAGATGTACCTCGCCGACATCTTCACGCTCCCGGCGAGCCTCGCGGGGCTGCCGGCGATCAACGTGCCTGCGGGGATGGCGGAGGGGCTGCCGATCGGGATGCAGCTCGTCGCGCCGGCGTTCCGAGAGGAGCTGCTCTTCACGCTGGCGCACGCGTACGAGCAGGCCAGCCCGTGGAAGGACGCGCACCCGGAGGTCTTCTCGTGAGCACGGAGTACGAGCCGGTGATCGGGCTCGAGGTGCACGCGCAGCTGCTGACGCGCACCAAGATGTTCTGCGGGTGCTCCACGGCGTGGGGCGCGCCGCCGAACACGCAGGTCTGCCCGGTGTGCCTCGGGCTGCCCGGCGCGCTGCCGGTGCCGAACCGACAGGCGATCGAGCTCGCGATCCGCGCTGCGCTGTCGACCGGGTGCGAGGTGCGAGAGCTCTCGCGGTTCGCGCGCAAGAACTACTTCTATCCCGATCTCGCGAAGGGCTATCAGATCTCGCAATTCGAGCTGCCGCTCAACGAGCACGGCACGCTCGAGATCGAGACCGCCGCGGGCGGCAAGAAGAAGATCGGCATCACGCGCATCCACCTCGAGGAGGACGCGGCGAAGAACCTCCACGGCGTCGGCGCGGGGACCGACACGCTGGTCGACTTCAACCGCGCGGGCGTCGCGCTGATCGAGATCGTGGGCGGCCCGGATCTGCGAAGCGCGGACGAGGCGGTCGCGTACCTCGACGCGCTGCGCGACATCCTGATGTTCGCGGGGGTGAACGACGGCAACCTCGAGGAGGGCTCGTTCCGGTGCGACGCGAACGTGTCGATCCGTCCCGTCGGGCAGGAGGCGTTCGGAACGCGCGCCGAGCTGAAGAACATCAACTCGTTTCGCTTCGTGAAGAAGGCGATCGAGCACGAGATCGCGCGACAGGAGGCGCTGCTCTCGAGCGGCGGAAAGGTCGTGCAGGAGACGCGCACCTGGAGCGAGGCGCAGGGCAAGACGCTGTCCTTGCGCAGCAAGGAAGAGGCGCACGACTATCGCTACTTCTCGGATCCCGATCTGCCTCCGCTCTCGGTGGATCCGAAGTGGATCGCCGAGGTGCGGGCCACGCTGCCGATCGCGCCGGCGGCGCGGCGCGCGAGCTGGCGGTCGGAGCTCGGGCTGACCGAGTACGACGCCCGCGTGCTGAGCGGTCATCCCGCGATCGCGCGGTTCTTCGAGCGCGCGGTCGAGCAGACGGCGAGCGCGACGAAGCAGAGCGAGAGCGCGGTCGGGAAGAAGGTCGCGAACTTCGTCCAGGGCGAGGTGCTCCGGGTCTCGAGCACGAGCGGGCTCGAGATGCGCGCGCCGGTGTCGCCGGAGCGCGTCGCCGAGCTGCTCGCGCTGATCGAGGACGGCACGATCAACGGCAAGATCGCGAAGGACGTGCTCGCCGAGATGGTGGAGACCGGCAAGGCGCCGAGGGCGATCGTCGACGCGCGCGGGCTCGCGCAGGTGACCGACGCCGGCGCGATCGAGGCCGCCGTCCGGAAGGTCGTCGGCGACCATCCGGGCGAGGTCGAGAAGTATCGCGCCGGCAAGGTGAGCCTGAGGGGCTTCCTCGTCGGGCAGATCATGAAGGCGACGCGCGGCACCGCGAACCCGGCGATCGTCAACCAGCTCCTCGACCAGGTGCTGGCGGAAGCGTGAGCGCGACGATGCACGACCTCCTGGCGCGCGTGCTGCGACCGATCGATCCGCCGCTCGCGTTCGAGCGTGCGACGGACTGGTGGGCCGATCATCGGGCCGCGACGCGGAGCCTCGAGCGCCCGATCGATCGTGCGATCGCCGGAGCCGCGCGGGTCGATCGGCTGGGCTTCGCGTTCGCGGGCGGATACGCGGCGGCGCTGTGCGCGATGGTGCCGGAGCTGTCTGCCGACATGCCGGCGTCGCTCGCGGCGACCGAGGAAGGCGGCGCGCACCCGCGCGCGATCGCGACGACGCTGGCGCGTGAAGGCGACGCGTGGGTGCTCCGCGGGCACAAGAAGTGGGTGACGATCGGCGCCGGCGGCGGGACGATCCTGGTCATCGCCCGGAGCACGGACGCGACGGGTGAGCGCCCTTCCCTGCGCGTCGCGCGCGTCGACGCCGGCGCGTCCGGCGTGACGATCACGGCGCTGCCGAACATGCCGTTCGTGCCCGAGATCGCGCACGCGTCGGTCGCGCTCGACGGCGTCCGCGTCGAGGACGCGCAGCTCCTGCCGGGCGACGGCTACGAGCGCTACCTGAAGCCGTTCCGCACGATCGAGGATCTGCACGTGCACGCGGCGCTGCTCGCGTGGCTCTCGTCGATCGGTGCGCGCGCGCCCTGGCCGCACGCGATCCGCGAGCGCGCGCTCTCGATGCTGGTGACGGCCCGTGCGCTGTCCGAGGGCGATCCGAGCGCGCCCGAGATCCACGTCGCGCTCGCAGGTGCGCTCGCGTCGATGCGCTCGCTCGTGCTCGAGATCGAGCCGCTGTGGGCGAGCGTCGACGAGCCGACGCGCACCCGCTGGCAGCGCGATCGCGCGCTCCTCGAGATCGCGTCGAAGGCGCGCGAGGCGCGCCGCGAGAGCGCTTGGCGCGCGCTCGAGAGCGGCTGACCCGACAGGAGTGCTCGCCCCGGAGCTCCCGTACGGGAGCGCGCTCGCGTCAGCGGAACGCGCCGATCGAGACCGATCCGCCGGGGCGCATCGCGGTCGCCGCGCTGCTCAGGCTGCGCACGAGCATCGCGACCGCGCGGGGATCGTGGAGCACTCCGTCGACGCGCACCTTCACGCCGGCGTCGTCGACCGTGAGCTCGCTCGCGATCGACTGCAGCTGGAGCAGCGCGTGCGCGCCCCCGCCCGCGAGCGCGCTGCGAACCCCGTCGGCATCGGTGGCCTTCACCGTGTAGAGCGCGTCGAACTCGGCGACGCCGACCTGCACGTCCTGCGCGCCGAAGAGCTTGCCGAGGTTCTGCGCGAGACCGGTGCGATAGACCTGCATGCCGAGGCCGAGCGGCGCCGCGAACGTCGCGCTCGCTCGCGTGACGAGCGCGCCGCGCTCGGTCTGCACCGAGAGGTCGAGCGTCGTCTCGCCGACGCGGCCGCCGAGCCACGATCGCGCTCCGTCGTACGCGAGGCCGTCGGTGCCCGCGAGGCCGCCCCACGACGCGTCGATCGCATGCTCCCACGACGCCCGGCACTGGCGGCGGGCAGCGGCGATGCCGCGCGCGACCGCCCAGAGCGGCTCGAGCCGCGACGCGATGCCGCCCTGAGACGTCACCCACCCGTCGTGCTGGACGAACGCGTGGGCGTCGGTGATCGAGAAGCTCCCGGCGGCGCACGCGGCGAGGATCGCGCGCTGCACGTCGGCGGCGCGCAGCACCGCGCGCGCATGGTCGGGCTCGAGCGCCTTGATGCGGAGCGCGGCGTCGAGCGCAGGATCGCCGAGCTCGATGTCGTTCGAGAGCCCGGCGAGATCGAGCAAGTCCCCGAAGAACGCGGTCTGCTCGCCGACGTGCAGGCTCATGCGCAGCGGAGGATCGAAGTGCGCCCAGTAGCGTGTCACGCGGACCGTTCGCCGGTTCTTGCCGCTGCCGCGCGACTCGGTCGTCAGGACCAAGCGCACGTGGATGCCGTCGCGCACGCCGCTCGCCTGGTGCTCGCCCTGCAGCGTCAGGCCGAGCGCCTGCACGGAGGCCGCGAGCTCGGCGGCGGTGCGCTTCCGCGAGCGCGCTCCGAGCCAGAGCACCAGCGCGATGAAGCCGGCGATCGACAGGCCGCCGGCGAACATCACGAACAGCGAGAAGAGAACCGCCACGACGTCTGATCTCTCAGGTGTGCGCGTAGACGGGCGCGGCGCCGAGCGCGACGACGCCCGAGATGGCGAGCGCGATCGGGAAGAGCAGCAGCGAGATGCGGTGCGAGGGGCGGTAGTGCGTCGCGGGGCTGATCACGGCGGCGACGAGGTTCGCATGCAGTCGCGCTCGACGTCGACCGCCGCGCGGCGAGCTGCATCGACGAGCGTCCTGATACGAGGCCGATCAGAGGTTCATGTGATCTAGTCGCGCCCGTCCACGGCTTCTCCACAGTCGTC
Source organism: Myxococcota bacterium (assembly GCA_030855295.1). Classification (GTDB taxonomy): domain Bacteria; phylum Myxococcota_A; class Polyangia; order Polyangiales; family Sandaracinaceae; genus Sandaracinus. The sequence continues at coordinate 8,167 of JALYRN010000069.1, forward strand.
CACAGGCCGTCCACAGGAACGGTGGATAACTCGCGCCGCGACTCTTCTGCATTTCGCGACATCGGCGCGCTCTGCCACAGTCGACGCGCCGGCGACGATACTGCCGTAGGAGTCCGGGAGCGCATGTGCGACACGTCTGCGCCGCGGATCGGCGCGGGCGCGGCTATGCTGCGCTGCATGGCCTTGCCGGAGCTCTCGCGCGCGCCTCTCTCCGGGAGCGCCTCGTTCTTCGCGGTGGAGTACGAGCCCGCGACCAACGAGGTGATCCTGCTCGATCAGCGGCTGCTGCCCGGCGAGATCACGTACCGCCGGCTCCGCAAGCCCGACGAGGTCGCGGACGGAATCCGCGACATGGTGGTGCGCGGCGCGCCGGCGATCGGGATCAGCGCGGCCTACGCGCTCGCGCAGCTGGCGGTGCAGGAGCGCGGCGACGCGGCCGTGTTCCTGATGGCGATCGGTGTCGCCGGGCGCATCCTCGACGCGACCCGGCCGACCGCGGTCAACCTCGCGTGGGCGATCGCGCGGATGGCACGGACGGCCGCGGACGTGGCGAGGCTGGACCCGGACGAGCGTGGCGCGCGGATGGTGACGGAGGCCGAGTCGATCCACCGAGAGGACGTCGCGTCCTGTCGCGCGATGGGCGAGCTCGGCGCGGCTGACGTCCCCGAGGGCGCGACCGTGATCACGCACTGCAACGCGGGCGCGCTCGCGACCGGCGGCTATGGCACCGCCCTGGGAGTGATCCGCGCCGCGCACGCCCGTGGACGCATCGCGAAGGTGCTCGCATGTGAGACGCGTCCCTACTTGCAGGGCGCACGTCTCACGGCGTGGGAGCTCCACCACGATGGTGTCCCGGTCGAGGTGATCACCGACTCGATGGCGGGCTGGTTCCTGTCGCGCGGCGAGATCGCGTTCGCGGTGGTCGGCGCCGATCGCATCGCCGCCAACGGCGACGTCGCGAACAAGATCGGCACGTACGGTCTCGCCGTCCTCTGCGGCGCGCACGAGGTGCCCTTCACGGTGGCGGCGCCGTGGAGCACGATCGATCGACGAACGCCGAGCGGCGCGGCGATCCCGATCGAGGAGCGCTCGCGCGACGAGGTCGCGAAGATCGGCGCGACGACGCTGGTGGAGGACGGGATCCCCTGTCGTCATCCCGCGTTCGACGTCACGCCAGCGCGCCTCGTCCGTGCAATCTACACGGAGCGAGGCGCGATTCGAGCGTCGGCGGGAGAGACTCCGGACACGGCGAGCACTGCCGCGGGGCCGACTAGATCCCGTAGCGCGCGTTGACGACGATCTCGGCGCCGCTCGGGGTCTGCGGGACCTGGAACGCCGCGCTCTGCCAGCTCGGCAGCGAGAGCGAAGGACGCACGTCGTTCGAGAAGCCGTAGCCCTCCGACGGGATGCCGAGGAAGTCGCGATCGAACTGGCCGTCGCCGTCCTCGTCGTGCGCGAACGCGAACGCATAGCGCCCCGGCGGCACCTGCATGGTGCAGCGCGCCTGACGACCACGGATCCCCGTGCGGCACGCGGCGATCTCTTCGCCCTCGCGCACCCAGCGCTCGGGTCGATCGAAGAGCGCACCCATCACGCGCCCCGAGTCGTTGCGCAGGTTGCGCACGACGAAGGTGACCGAGCGCGCCGCCGGCGCGGGTCGCCCGAGGCGCGTCGCGATCGATTGTCCGACCGCGCTCCCCGATGCGAACGTCAGTGTCATGGCAATCGCCACGGCGACAGCGGCTCCAGCTCGGCTCCTCTTGGCGATCACGTCGTCCTCCTCGCGCGCTTGCGTCCTACCCCAGCGCGCACGCAGCTCCTCTGTGCGATGGGCGTGCCACCGCGATCACGCCACGGAGACCGACGAACGCGCAGTTCACGCGGGGCGTGACGCCACGGATGGTGGAATCGCGTCTCCGCGCGGCCCCGCGAGCGACTATTCGTCAGCGATGTCGCGATCGGGCGCGTCCCAGACCGCGATCGTCCCGGGACCGCGGCGCTTCGCGCGCCGGAGCGCCTCGTCGGCTCGGCGCTCGAGGCGGATCGCCGACTCGCTGCCGTTCCACTGCACGACACCGATGCTCGCCGTGAGCTCGACGTCCTCGAGCCCCGGCCCGAGCTCGGTCACGCGGCGCCCGAGCGCGCTCGAGATGGAATCCGCGAAGAGCTCCGCCTCCGCCGCGGGCGTCATCGGCATCACGATCACGATCTCGCCCGCGTCGCGCCGGACCACGACGCCTCGAGCGCGGAGGACCGAGAGGATCCGATCGACCGCGGTGCGCAGGAGCCGGTCGATCACGGTGCGACCGAGCTCCTCGCGCAGGTCGACGAGGCCGTCGAGATCGAGCGCGATCAGCGAGAGCGCGGCGCTCGCGTCGCGTGCGCGGTGCACCTCGCCCGCGATGCGCGGCGCGAGATAGCGCGCACCGAACGCGCGCGTGCTCGGATCGCGGAGCGCGATCGTCTCGAGCCTGGCCCGCTCGATCGGAGACGACGCGACGCTCGCGAGCAGCATCGCGAGGTCCTCGTGCGAGGCGTGGAACGCCGCAGGCGCCTGGCTCGTCACCACCAGCACGCCGATGACGACGCCCGAGATCTGCAGCGGCACCGCGAGCATCGAGCCGATCTCGAAGCCCTGCCCGGTGACCGCGACGAAGCGCGGATCCGAGCGCGCGTCGTCGAGCCGGACGATCTCGCCGTGATCGACGACCCACCCCGCGACGCCGACGCCGCGACCGAAGGTCACCGGGCGATGATCGACGCCGGCGCCGGCGCGCGCGCCCGAGAGGAGCTCGGTGCCGCTCTCGTCCAGGACGCGGATCGACGCGTGCTCGCCCTCGAGCAGCGCGAGCGCGGCGCGCGCCACGCGATCGAGCTGCTTCTCGAGCGACGGCTCGTTCACGATCGATCGGTGCAGATCGATCAGCACGTGCAGCGTGACGGAGGCTTCGATCAAGCGCCCGATCGTAGCAGCGCGGAGGTGCGGCGGCCGTGGTAGAACGCCTCCCGGTGCGATGGCTCGCTCCGCTGCTCGCGATCCTGATCGCCGGTTGTGCAGCGAGGCAGCTCGCGCGCACCGTCGGCGCGGGACGCACGGAGGTCGGCGTGCTCGTCGGCGGTCCGCTGCAGAGCAACCTCGGGTTTCCCGCGCCGATCCCCGAGCACCGAGTGCACGCGCGCGTCGGGCTCACGGACTCGCTCGATCTGTCGGGGAGCATCCCGCTCGCGCCGATGGCCTCGGCGATCCTCGCGTTCGACGTCGGCTTCGTCGCGCAGCTGGTGCGCATCCCGAGCTTCGCCCTCGCGGCGTCGGCGCGGCTGCACTGCGTCTACGATCTCGACGACGGAGGCCGCGACACGTACTACCCCGAGATCGGCGTGCACCTCGAGCACCGGGTCGATCGCAGGCTCGCGATCATCGGAGGGACGAGCGCGCTGGTGCAGGTCTCGCCGCCGGCGCTGCGGCCGGAGCTCTTCCTCGCGCCCTACGTCGGGGTCGAGGTGTTCCTCGGCGAGCACGCGCTCTCGCTCGCGCTCGGGTGGATCAACCCGTGGATGGACGGCAGCTCGATCATCACGTGGGAGCCGGCGGGGTACGGGGCGATGGTGGTCACGTTCGGATGGCGCATCCAGCCGGGGGGGGTGCGATGAGGCGCGCGGTGCTCGCGCTCGTCGGCGCGGTCGCGCTCGCGGCGGTGCTGCCGGGCTGCCTGCAGGTCGAGACGTTCTTCTTCGCCGGTCGACCGATCGACGAGTACCGCTGGGACGAGGCCGCGGAGGAGCTCGACGGAGATCTCACCGACGCGCATCCGTCGCTCGTGCCCGCGGCCGATCGCGTCGAGGGCTTCGTTCCGCTCGAGGACGGAACCGAGATCCACTGGGTGTTCGCGCGCCGGCCCGGGGCGACCGCGACGATCCTCTACTCGCACGGCAACGGACCTCACCTCGGTCGCTTCTGGGATCGCGTGGAACGCCTCTGGGAGATGGGCTTCCACGTGCTCGTCTACGACTATCCCGGCTTCGGCCGCTCCACGGGGACGTCGACCGAGGCGGGGCTGTACGCGTCGATCGACGCGGTGTGGGACGAGGTCGTGCCGTCGATCCCCGAGATCGATCCCGATCGAACGATCCTCTACGGCTACTCGCTCGGCGGCGGGCCGGCGTTCCATCTCGCATCGCGCACCGCGCGTGCGACGCGCCGCCCGCGCGCCGTGATCGGCGAGTCGGTGTGGTGCTCGATCGAGGCGCAGGTGCAGGACGGCGCGTTCCTCGATCTGCCGCGCGAGCTCCTCGCGCACCTCGAGATCGACAACTGCGCGCGCATCGCCGAGCTCGGCACGGGGATGCCGGTGACGCTCCTGCACGGCACGATCGACACGGTCGCGACGCCGCGCCAGGCGATGCTCCTCGAGTCCGCCGCCCGTGGGCCGCTCGAGCTGGAATGGATTCCCGGCGCGCGGCACGCCGAGGTGCCGAACGTCGCAGGCGACGGCTACCGCGAGACGATCGAGCGCGTCGTCGCGGACGCGCTCGATCCAGCCCCGTGAGCGATGCTCAGCGCGACCGCCCGGCGGCGTCGCTGGCCGCGATCAGCTCGTCGATCGCGTCGTCGTCGAAGAACGGGCCTTCGCGGCCCGGCTCGGGGGCGGCGAGGCGCACGCTGGTCGTCGTGCCGGGGATGGCGTCGCACTCGAACTCGTCGCTCTGTGGCGGCGCCGAGGCGGGATCGAAGAGCATGCGCTCCATGCCCGCGAGCAGCGGATCGAACGACTTCGGATCGATCGCGGAGAGCGTGACGGCGCGTCGCTGGCGCGCGAGCGCGGCGACCTCCGAGGGCGGCATGCGATCGCTCTTGTTGAGCACCATCAGCGTCGGCACGCTCGCCAGGCCGAGCTCGCCGAGCAGCGACTCGGTCGTCTTGATGTGCTCGTTCATCGCGGGATCGCTGGCGTCGACGACGTGCAGCAGGAGGTCGGCGTCCTGCGCCTCCTCGAAGGTCGCGCGGAACGCCGCGAAGAGATCGCGCGGCAGGTCGCGGATGAACCCGACGGTGTCGGTGATCACGACCTCGCGCTCGTGAGGGAAGCGGATGCGTCGCGAGCGCGTGTCGAGCGTGGCGAAGAGCTTGTTCTCCACGACCGTGTCCGAGGCGGTCAGCGCGTTGAGCAGCGTGCTCTTGCCGGCGTTCGTGTAGCCGACGATCGACACGATCGGCACCTCACGCCGGTTGCGGCGCTGCCGGCGATTGCGGCGCTGCACCGCGAGCTTCTCGAGCTCGCTCTCGAGCCGCGAGATGCGCTCGCGCGCGCGGCGCTTGCCGATCTCGAGCACGGTCTCGCCGGGCCCGCGCCCGCCGATGCCTCCGGTCAGGCGCGAGAGGCTGTCGTCCTTCTGCCCGAGCCGCGGCAGCAGGTACTTCATCTGCGCGAGCTCGACCTGCAGCTTGCCGTCCCGGCTCTCCGCGCGCTGCGCGAAGATGTCGAGGATCAGCTGGCTGCGATCGATCACCTTCAGATCCGTGACCTTCGCGATCGCCGCCGCCTGCGCCGGGCCGAGGTTGCAGTCGAAGATCAGCACGGTCGCGTCGGACTGCATCGAGCGCAGCACGATCTCGTCGAGCTTGCCGCGCCCGACCACGAACTTCGGATCCATGCGGTCGCGGACCTGCAGGATCTCGTCGACGACGTCGACGCCCGCGGTGCGCGCGAGCTCGCCGAGCTCTCGCAGCGACTCCTCGGCGCGCCAGGCGTCGCGCTTGTCGCTGACGTGCACGAGGATCGCTCGCCCGTCCTTGGCGTCGACCACGCGCGTGCGCGCCGCGCGGGCGTACTCCGCCTCGAGCGAGGCGATCAGCGAGCCCGGATCGACCGAGACCTTCTCGCCGATCAGCGCCTGGTACGGGATGGGCCCGATCGCGCGGTACGGCGGCTCGGGCGAGCCGAGCGGCACCGGCACGTTGTGTCCGTAGTGGACCGTCGTGGGCTGCCCGTCCGCGCCGAGACAGATCGCGGCGACCAGATCGAGGCGCAGCCGCGTCAGGTCGACGAGATCGTCCCGGGTCAGCCCTTCCTGGGTGAGGTGCGTGTGGATGAGACGCAGCCCGCGGAAGCGTCCCTGCGCGGCGCGGTGGCGACCGACGTCGGGCAGGAAGAGCTTGCTCGCATCTCCGACGATGACGAACTCGACGCTGCCGCTGCGATCGGCGATGACGCCCACCTGCCGGCCGGTCGCGGAGGAGATCTCCGCCATCGAGCGAGCCAGCTCGGGAGTCAACAACCGATCGAAGGGGACGCGGCGCCGGTACAGGCGCTCGAGCGCGTGGACGTCAGAGGGACTGAGACCGTGCGTGTTCCCGTGGATCGTCAACTACGCCTCACCTTAGTGCGCCCGGATCCCCGCGTAAAGGGGTGCCCCACCGCGCGGAGTCGGATGGGTCCGCGGCACAGCACGTTCCGGACCGTGGGCGCGAGAACCGGGATGCGGTCGAGATCGGGCCCGCGATGCGCGCGAGGTGCACACGAAGTGCACGCGAGTGTGGCGCGCCGTCTCGCGCTGCGTCGCGAGCGACACCGCGATGCCGCATCGGCGTGCGGCGGCCGCGTGCCGGGCGCGGAGCCGCTCATTCCG
>JALYRN010000616.1 GCA_030855295.1 Myxococcota bacterium
GCTCGGTGGCGCCCGCCGTCGCGGCCTCGGCGGTCTTCGGATCGGATCCCGGCGTGCTCATCGCGGCGTCACTCTCGACGCTCGAGACCCCCCGAGCAACTTCCCGCGCCGCCCACATTCGCCCGCCGGGCACGATGCGGCACACCGAAATCGCCGGAATTACGGCTAGAATCAGAGGGCACGTACGTTGCTCTAGGAACCGCGATGCTCACCTTTCGCCGCCGCCACGATCTCGCGCTGCGCGTCGCCGCGCTGCTCTTCTTCGGGCTCGCGCTCGCGGGCTGTGGCCCCGGGAGCGCGTGGGCGATGGCGCTCGCGGCGATGCTCTCGCTCGGCTCGCTCGCGCTGTCGGGGTGCAGCACGTCGCACACGCCGCGACCCGACGGCGAGGTCGCGCGCACCGACGCGGGCCCCGGCAGCTGGGACACCTGCTGCAACGAGGGACGCCTCGACACCTGCTTCTGCCCGGCGATGACCGCGTGCAACTACGGGATGGGCCTGGTCATCTGCGACGACGGCACCTGCGGCTACGGGTTCGGCGGCGGCGAGGGCTTCTCGTGCGAAGCCGACGCCGACGCCGGTCCGGTCGCGGACGCCGGCGGCGACTGGGAGCCGTGCTGCGACGACGGCACGATCACCACGTGCTTCTGCCCGGGGGGCGCCGAGTGCAACTACGGGTGGTTCACGACCTGCCCCGACGGCTCGTGCACGGTCGGCGACTCGTGTGACGCTCCGCCGCCGATCGACGCGGGCGTCGAGCGCGACGCGGGCGAGCCCGGCAGCTGGGATCCGTGCTGCGTCGACGGCATGATCACGACCTGCTTCTGCCCGGCGGGCGCGATCTGCAACTACGGTCTCTACGAGGACTGCGGGGGCGGGTACTGCACGTCGCCGGGCGACTCGTGTTTCGATCCCGAGGCATGATCGCGCGACATGAGCAGGCCCATCAAGCACGAGCGCGGCATCTTCGCGCAGCTCTCGGACGAGATCCTCGGCCCGGTGGTCGACCTCTCCGACCTGCGCCTCGAGCGTCACCCGAAGGAGCGGATCGAGCTGGCGCGGCGCGTGTGGGCCGATCGCGTGCGCACCGAGTTCCGATCGATCCAGATCATGAACCGCTTCCTGATGGAGGTGCTCGGCGCGGGCGATCCCCTCGAGGTCTACGCGGGCGCGAGCGATCTGATCACCGACGAGATCCGCCACGTGCGCCTCTGCGTCGCGCTCTGCGAGGCGCTCGGCGGCACGCCGGCGTTCCCGGATCCGATCGAGCTGCGCGATCCCGAGCTCTACCTGAAGGCGCCGATGGCCGAGCGCGCGTGCCACACGGCGATCGCGATGCTCTGCGTGAACGAGACGATCTCGGTCGCGTTCGTCGAGGACCTGCGCGCGCGCTGCGGTGACCCCGCGGTGAAGCGCGTGCTCGACGCGACGGTCGAGGACGAGGAGGGCCACCAGGACTTCGGCTGGACCTACGCCGAGAAGGCGCTCTCGCGCTTCCCGGTGTCGACGCGCGGCGACTGGCAGCACCTGGTGCAGCGCACGCTCGAGCCCCACCGCCGCGCCGCGCAGCCACTGCTCGACGCGCTCGACGCGTCCGGTCGGGGGCTCTCGGATGTCGCCGAGGACGAGCTCGCGGCGCTCGGGTTGTTCAGCCCCGAGCGGCAGGCGCTGGTGTTCCGTCGCTGCTACGAGGACACGCTCGAGCCGCGGCTGCGGACGCTCGGCCTGCTCGCGTAGGCACCACGTCCCATCCCTTGACAGTTGCGGCCGGACGGCTAATCTTCCGGCCCTTTCCAGCTCCCGGAGCCCCATGGCCAACGTCGATTCGGCGAAGAAGCGCATCCGCCAGACCGAGAAGCGCACCGAGCGCAACCGTCACGTCCGCACGACCGTGCGCAGCTACGTCAAGCGCGTCCGCGAGGCGCTCAAGGCCGGCGACAAGGCCGGCGCGCAGACGGCGCTCGCCGAGACGATCCGCAAGATCGACAAGGCCGTGACCAAGGGTGTCTACCACCAGAAGACCGGCTCGCGGTACATCTCCCGCCTGAGCCAGCAGGTCGGCAGCCTCGAGTAGCTGTGTGGGCGGAGCAGCGGCTCCGCTCGATCCTCTCGACGACGGTCGCGCCCATCCGGGCCGCGGCCGTTTCGTCTTTCCGTCGCCGCGGACTCGAGATCGGCTCGCCCTCCGGGGCGAGCACTCCTGTAGACGATCGGCTCGCCCGCTCCGGGCGCTCCCGTCCGCGCGCCGAGCGCGCTCCCGTACGCGCCCTCCGGGGCGAGCACTCCTGTAGACACTCACACGCGGAATTGCCACTCGGAGACGAGCGGCAGATCGCGTCCTGCGCAGAGCGCGAGGATCGTCTCCTCCATCACGATGCCGGGCGGGCGCTTGCTGCCCTTGAGCGCGAGGTCCGCCTCCGCGAGCGCGCGGAACGCGACGCGCAGCGACTCGTCGTCGAACTTGCGGGCGGCGGTCTCGAGATCGCGCGCCTTGAACGGGAGCGCCCCGGCGAAGCGCGCCATCTCTGCGCCGCGCAGGCCGTCGGCGAGCGCCTGCTTGGCCTTGGCGACCATGCGCAGCTGCCGCGCCACCATCGCGAGGATCTTCAGCGGCGGCTCGCGATCGGCGAGCAGCGAGCCGACCGCCTCGAGCGCGACCTTCGTGCGACGCGCGGCCACCGCGTCGACGACCGTCCAGATCGAGTCGACGCGAATGCGCGCGATCGACGCCTCGACCGCCGCGACGTCGATCGGCGCGCCCTTGCCGACGTAGAGCGAGAGGCGCTCGACCGCGTCGTCGAGCGCGGCGAGGTCGCTGCCGATCGCATCGAGCAGCGCGCCGCCCGCGGCGGCGTCGATCGCGTGGCCGCGCCGCTTCGCTTCGCCGGCGACGAAGCGCTCGAGCATCACGCCCTTGAGCGGCTCGCAGTCGATCCACGCGCCGGCTGCCTTGGCGGCCTTCGCGAGCTTGCTGCGGCCGTCGAGCTTCTGCGCGACCAGCACGACGCAGGTGCTCGGCGAGGGCGCGGCGACGTACGTCGCGAGCCCCTCGAGCTCGGCCGCGGGGATCGCCTCGGCGTCGCGGATGAGCACGTAGCGCGCCTGGGCCATCATCGGCAGCGTGCGCGCCGCGCCGATCACGCGCTGCGCGACGACCTGCGCGCCCTGGAACACGTCGTCGTTGAAGCCCGTGGGCCCATCCCCGACGACCGCCTTCTTCAGGAGCTTGGCGGCACGGTCGGCGAGGAAGCGCTCCGAGCCGACGAGCACGACGACGGGCAGCCATCGGCCCGCGCGCGCTTCGCCCAGGAGCCACTGGATATCGTGCTCGTCGCTCAAGGAGAGCCTCGCATCAGGAGAAGAGGGCCGTCAGTCGGCCTCTCGCGCGCGGGTGTCGTCGACGCTGAAGTCGACCTGGCCGGAGCGTCGCGGCTCCTCGCCGCGCGTCTCGAAGCGCGTGCTGCCGACCTCGGCGCGACGCACCGTGATCACCAGCTCGTAGCGGCGGTTGGGCCGGAAGCGCGGGCGCGCGAGGTTCAGGCGCTGCACGTACGTGCGCTGATCGCGGCCGTTGAGGTAGATCGCCATGTCGTCGACGAAGCCGCGCGCGCCGTCGGTGATGTCGTAGAAGAGCGCGTGGTACTCGAGGTCGCCCGGCGGGGCGTTGAACGAGACGATCATGTTGCCGAGCCAGTGGCGATCGTCGATCGCGGCGTCGGTCGACTCGTTCATCGCGCGCGCCTGATGTCCGCGGCCGAAGCCGACGACGGCCTTCTCGCTGAGGCCGCGCGGGATGCTCGCCTGCGTGACGTAGACCTGGGCGCGCAGACGCTGTGCCTCCGCGTGCGACAGGACGGCGTCGGACGCGGGGCCGTCGGGCAGCACCGACGTCAGTGTGACGGTGACGGTGGCCATCGCGACGGCGGCCGAGACCGATGCGAGCGTGAGGAGCGCGGTGACGCGCGGCTTCCGAGACGACATCGTGGGCTCCTTCTCTCCTGGACGTTCGCGAGGCTACCAGAGGACCGCGGGGCGAGTCGACGAGAACGGGCGCACGCCGATTCAACTCCGACGCGCGATCGCACGGGGGTCGAGCGCACGGTCGAGACGCACGGTCGAAAAGTGGACCCCGCGCGAGGTGACGGGCTATCCGCGAGGGATGACCCATGCCGCCGCGCTCGAAGGTCTCCTCGGCGTCGCGAGGCGCAGTGCGCGCTCCCGCCAGCAGTCGGCGAGCACTGCGCACGTGCTCCTCACGATCCTCCAGAAGGATCCGGAGTGCGCGCGGGTGCTGTATGCGCACCAGGTGCGCGAACAGGATCTCGTGTCGGCGCTGCGTGTCGCCGACGACGAGCCCGGCAGCGCGGTCGAGGTCGCGGTCGAGCGCGCGACCGCCCTCGCGGCGCGCACCGGCGCGGCCCACGCGAGACCGCTGCACCTGCTGCTCGCGATGCTGCGCGAGCCGCGTTCGATGGCCTATCGCTGTCTCGAGCACACCGGCGCGAACACCGTGCGGGTACGGGAGGCGGTCGAGAGCGCGATCCTCGCGACGATGTCTCCGGCGCCGGTCGCCGACCAGCCCGCGCC
>JALYRN010000617.1 GCA_030855295.1 Myxococcota bacterium
GCGATCCGTCGGCGCGCAGCCCGCGATCCGCGAACCCCTCGCGCTCGAAGCGACAACCCGCGGTTCGCGCCGCGCGCTCGATCGCGCTCTCGGCCGGTCCGACGAGCGGCACCACGCCGAGCGCCGCGACGATCCCGGAGACGCACGCCGCCGCGATCGCCGCATCTCGCGCGGCGTCGTGATAGAGCGCGCCGTGCAGCTTGGCGTGGCCGATCGACACGCCGATCGTCGCTCCGATCGCGCGCAGCACCTCGCACTGCGAGGTGATCGATCGCTCGAGCGCGTCGAGCGACATCGGCTGCGAGCGACGGCCGAACGCCTCGCGATCCGGGTACGACGGATGCGCGCCCGCCCTCACGCCGTGCTCGGCGCACGCGCGCAGCACGCGCTCCATCGAGCGCACATCGCCCGCATGTCCGCCGCACGCCACGTTGAGCGCGTGCGCGAGCGCCCAGAGCTCCTCGGGCTCGCCCTCGAGCTCGCCCGCGTCGATGTTCAGCGTGCAGCGCACGCGCGCATTGTAGTACCCGCGCGCAGGCTCGCCCTGGGGCGCGCGAGCGCAGCGATCCGAGCCGTCCTCTCGCGCGGAGAGCTGCGCATCCCCGTGAGTTTTTGCATGGGCGCGCGCACAGCCCGCGCGCCAGTCTCCTCCGCTCGGAGGCGACTGCAATGGACACCCTGAAGAGCTATCTGCGCGGCGAGTGGGCCTTCGGCACCGGGCGCGCAGCGACGCTCGTGAACCCGACCACCGAGGAGCCGGTCGCGGAAGCGAGCACGCAGGGCCTCGATCTCGGAGCGGCGCTCGAGTTCGCGCGCGAGCAGGGCGGTCCCGCGATGCGCGCGGCGACGTTCGCGCAGCGCGGCGCGTGGCTCGATGCGATCTCGAAGGCGCTGCACGCGCGCCGCGACGCGCTGCTCGACGAGTCGGTGCGCAGCTGCGGCACCACGCGCTCCGACGCGAAGTTCGACGTCGACGGCGCGATCGGCACGCTCGCGTTCTACGCCGCGCTCGGCAAGAAGCTCGGCGACACGCGAGCGATCGTCGAGCCCGCCGAGCAGCTCACGAAGAGCGCGCGCTTCTTCGCCGCGCACGTGTGGAGCGCGCGCGAGGGCGTCGCGGTGCACGTCAACGCGTTCAACTTCCCGGCGTGGGGCCTCGGCGAGAAGCTCGCGGTCGCGCTGCTCGCGGGCATGCCCGTGATCACCAAGCCCGCCACGTCGACGGCGCTGCTCGCGATGCGCGTCGCCGAGGGGATCGTCGCCGCGGACGTGCTGCCGCCCGGCGCGTTCCAGTTCATCGCCGGCAGCACCGGCGACCTGCTCGATCGGCTCGGGCCGCAGGACGTGCTCGCGTTCACCGGCTCGGCGGACACCGGCGCGAAGCTGCGCGCCGGCAAGGGCCCGATCGAGCGCTCGGCGCGCGTCAACATCGAGGCCGACAGCCTCAACAGCGCGGTGCTCGGGCCCGACGCCACGCCGGGCTCGGACGTGTACGCGATGTTCCTGCGCGACGTCGCGCGCGAGATCACCCAGAAGACGGGCCAGAAGTGCACCGCCACCCGGCGCATCTTCGTGCCCGCGCAGCACATCGATCGCGTGCAGGAAGACCTCGCGGAGCAGCTCGGCACGATCAAGGTCGGCGATCCGGCGCGCGACGACGTGCGGATGGGACCGCTCTCGACGAAGCAGCAGCTGACCGACTACCGCGCCGGCATCCAGACGCTGGTCGCGTCGGGCGCGCGCGTGGTGTTCGGCAGCGCGACCGAGGTCGACGCGCTCGGAGCGCCGGCGGGGAAGGGCTTCTTCGTCGCGCCGATGCTGCTGCGCGCGGACGCGCCGGCCGAGGCGAGCGCCGTGCACTCGCACGAGGTGTTCGGCCCCTGCGCGACGCTGATGCCGTACCGCGACGTCGCGGAGGCCGTGAAGCTCGTCGCGAGAGGCGAGGGCGGCCTCGTCGCGTCGGTGTACGGCGACGACCGCGCGATGCTGCGCGAGCTCGTGCTCGGCCTCGCGCCGTGGCACGGCCGCGTGCTCGTCGGCTCGAGCAAGGTCGCCGATCAGGCGATCGCGCCCGGCATGGTGCTGCCGTCGTGCATCCACGGCGGGCCCGGCCGCGCCGGCGGCGGCGAGGAGCTCGGCGGCGAGCGCGGCCTGCGCTTCTACATGCAGCGCACCGCGATCCAGGCGGACCGCGCGCTGCTGGACAAACTCTTCGAGGCGCCGACCCCGAGCGCCTGAGCGAAACCGCGCCGAGCCACCGGAAGCGCTCTCGTTCTCGAGGGCGCACGCGCGCCTGCGCTGGCTTCGCGCGCGCGTCCTCCCCGGTGGATGGCCGGTACCCGCTTCACGCGCCCGCCGCGGTGCCTTCGGTGATGGTGTGCTGCGACTCGGGCGCGGGCTCGTCGTCCTGCAGGTAGGTCTTGCCCTTGTAGAAGTGCGCGAGCACCGCGAAGATCACCGCGGCGATCCCCATCAGCACCGCGAAGATCCAGAAGAACTGCTCGAGCGGCATGTCCTCGAGGCCCGCGAGCACCGCGACCAGCTTGTTGCCGAAGCTCACGGTCAGCAGCCAGAAGCCCATGATGGTCGACTTCATCGCCTTGGGCGCCTGCGTGTAGGCGAACTCGAGCCCGGTCACCGACACCAGCACCTCGGCGGTGGTCATGATCAGGTAGGGCACGATCTGCCAGAACACGTTCACGCTGCCGGGCTCGGCGGCGTCGATGCTCCGCTGCAGAAGCGCGACCGTCACGAACGCGACCGCCGCCATGAACATGCCGATCGTCATGCGCCGCAGCGGGCTCGGATCGATCCCGAACTTCTTGAGCACCGGGTACACGGCGACGTTCAGGAACGGGATGATCGCCATGACCATCACCGGGTTGAGCGCGCTGATCTGCGCCGCCTGCACCTGCGTGCCGCCGACGAACGGCACCCACGACGGCAGCTCCGGCAGGTACATCCGCGTCGCCTGGTTGACCCAGCTCGACGCGTGCTGATCGAAGAGCGCCCAGAAGATGCTGACCATCGAGAACACGACGGCGATCTTGATCACCGCCATCGGTCCCTCGGCGTCGTCGCCGAACTTCGGGCGCGCGACGTCGAAGAAGCCCTGCCCGGGCTTGCGCTCCTTCTGGTGGCGCAGCGCGTAGATCAGCACGCCGAAGAAGCCGCCGTCCTCGCGGATGCGCTGCCGCATCGTGAACATCGCGTACCAGACCGCGACGCCCGCGACGCTGACGCCGATGCGCAGCGCCCAGTGCCAGTCCTCGAAGAAGAGGAACATCGCGATCGGCGTGAACAGCATCGTCGAGGCGACGACGTCGATCAGGCCGAGCGTGCCGCCCGGCTTCGCCGGCACGCGATGGAACTTGCGGCGACCGAGCCAGAACATGAACGTCGCGATCGCCATCAGGATGCCGGGCACGCCGAACGCGACGTCCGGGCCGTACGCGGTGTAGAGGACCGGCGTGAGCAGCGTGGAGAAGAAAGAGCCGAAATTGATGCTGAAGTAGAAGACCTGATAGACCTTCGAGACCAGATCCTGGTTCTCCTTCGTGAACTGATCGCCGACGTTCGCCGACACGCACGGCTTGATTCCGCCCGAGCCGATCGCGATCAGCGCGAGGCCGAGATAGAACAGCTCGATGGAGCCGATCGGGCTCGCGATCGCCAGCACCAGGTGGCCCGCGCAGTACACGAGCGAGAGCCACATGATGACGTTGTATTTGCCGAACAGTCGGTCGGCGATCAGCGCGCCCAGCATCGGGAACGCGTAGACGCCCGCGACGAAGAGGTGGACGTCGTGGGTCGCGCGCGACTCCGCGGCGATGCGCGCCGGGTCGGACTCTGCGAGCTGCTGGAAGTGCGTGAACAGCGAGCTGAGGTAGACGAAGAGGATCGCCTTCATCCCGTAGAACGAGAAGCGCTCGGCGGCCTCGTTCCCGATGATGTAGGGGATGCCCGCGGGCCAACGGCCCTTGGTCGTCGGCGGCCTGGTCGCGCTAGGGCTCGTCGTGCTCGACACGCATTTCCTCGCAGTTGGTCGCGGATTCCGGAGAGCTGCGGACGCTAACACGAGGCCGCCAGCCGGGCACTGATCGCGCGTCGGCCTGCTCACGACTTGCGCTGACAGTCGAAGAATTCGGAGCCTCGGCCGTCGTACGATGTCGCATGCGCTCACGTGACCGGACCGGGCTCGCGCTCCTCGTCGTCCTCTCGATCGGCTGCGGCAGCAGCGACGCGGCGGCGCCAGCGACCGCGAGCGCGCCGCCCATCGCAGCCGGCGGTGGCGACGTGCTCCTCGACGTCGACGGCGCCCTCGACCCGACCGATCAGCGGGGGACCGTCTCGTTCCTCGATCGCCTCGACGTGCCGGTCGCGGCCGGCGATCACGTCCGCATCACGCTGACCTCGAGGGCGTTCGATCCGGTGCTCGAGGTGACGCCGCCGCGCGGGGTGGCGCTGAGCAACGACGACGTCGCGGGCGATCGCACGCGCTCCGAGATCGAGCTCGCCACGCCGGTCGCGGGCGCGCTCAAGGTGCAGGTCACCAGCTTCCAGCCCGGCGCCCACGGCGCGTACC
>JALYRN010000618.1 GCA_030855295.1 Myxococcota bacterium
CACGAGCCCGGCGCGCACCCGACGCGACCGCAGCGCCCCGGGACACCGAGCTCGGCCTGCAGGCACGCGAACCCCGGCTCGCACGCGGTCGAGTCGACGCAGCGCTCGCCGATGGACGCGGCCGTGGGGCGACAGCGCCCCGCGATGCAGACGAGCTCGGTGTCGGGCTCGTAGGCGAGCGCGTCCTCGACGCCGTCGCCGTCGCTGTCGACGGTCGTGAAGCGGCACTGCTCGTCGCTCGTGCACGCCTCGACGCACGCGCCCAGCTCGGGGTCGCACGCGCTGCCCTCGCCGCACTCGAAGCTGTCGCTGCAGCGAGGGCGGCAGACGCCGGACCCCTCGACCAGGCCGCGCAGCCGCGCACGACCGGCGAGCGCGTGATCGACGCACGCCGCGCATGCGCCGCACTCCGAGTCGCTCGCGCAGGGCCGGCTGCACATGCCGTTCGGGAACGCGATCGCCTCGAGCATCGCGATGCCGCCGTCGGTCTCGATGGTGGTGGTCGCGCGGCGCTCGCCGTAGCAGGTCAGGCCGGGACGCGCGCACGCGAGCTCGCACGGCGCGCCGAACTCCGCGGTGTCGCAGAGGTCGAGCGGTGCGATCGGCGGGACCTCTCCGTCGCGGAGCAGCGGCGCGCCGGCATCACGCGCGCATCCGAACGGCCCGCAGGGATCGGGAGGCGGTGGATCGACGGGGTTCACGCAGCACGCGCTGCCGACGAAGGCGATCGCGACCGCGGCGAGGAAGCGAAGCATGGTTCCACGATAGCGCGCGCCGCGGTGCGCCGCCCACCCGCGGCGAAGCACGCTGCGGTGTCAGGGCTCTCTAGAGATCGGCGCGCCCGCGTCGGTGATCATCTCGCCGAGCCTCGCGAGCGCCTTCTCGAGCGACGCCACCGGCGGGCCGAACGAGAAGCGCGTGTGGTGCTGGAAGCGGCTCGGGCGACCACCGCGACGCTTGCCGGGATCGACGTCGAAGAAGATGCCGGGCACCGTGATCACCTGCCGCTCGAGCGCGGCCTGGAAGAACTGCTCGCCGGTGCGCAGCGACGGCGGCAGCGCCGAGAGATCGCCCCAGCAGTAGAAGGTGCCCTCGGGCTCGAGATCGAAGCGCACGCCGAGGCGGCGCAGCCCTCGGAGGAGCAGCTGTCGCTTGGCCGAGAACACGCTCGAGATCGCGTCGGTCTCGGCGCGCGTCGCGGCCTCGCCGAGGAGCGGGATCGCAGCGCGCTGCATCGGGCGCGAGGCGCCGCCGTCGAGGAACGAGCCCGCGCTCGACATCGCCTGGATCACGTTCTTGGGGCCGACGGTCCAGCAGATGCGCCAGCCGGGGTAGCGCCAGTTCTTCGTCAGCCCGTCGAAGAGCACGACCGGATCGGCGTCGACGTCCTCGACGTACGCGGCGGCGCTCGAGATCTTCGCGCCGTCCATCCACACGTAGTGCGAGTAGAACTCGTCCATCAACAGCGCGCAGTCGAGCTCGCGCGCGAGCGCGACCCACGCGCGCAGCTCCTCGCCCGCGATCACCTTGCCGGTGGGGTTGCACGGGTTGCTGAGCAGGAGCGCGCCGAGGCCGCGGCCGAGGATCTCGCGGCGCAGCTGGCGCACGCTGAAGTCGTAGCCCGACTCGGGATCGAGCAGGATCGGGATCGGCGTGAAGCGGCGGAAGACGTCGAGCAGCTCTTCGTACGCCGTGTAGTCGGGCAGGAAGTGCCCCATGTGCACCGCACCGACCGCCGCGCACGCGCGCATGATCGAGACCCGGCCGCCGCCTCCGATCGCGACGTTCTCGGCGCTGTACTGCGAGGGCAGGCCGCGGCGGAAGAGCTGGTTGTAGAGCGATGCGACGGTCTCGCGCAGCTCCCACAGGCCAGGCACCGGCGAGTACTCCTGATCCGCGGGATCGATGTCGATGTGCGTGACGCGCGGCGGCGCGCCCGGGAGCGCGCCGGTCTCGGGCTGGCCCTGACCGAGGTTGCACCAGTCGGGATCGTCCTGGCGGTAGCCTCGGCGCGCGGCCTCGGTCGTCGCGTAGATGACGCCGGTGCGCGGCACCGGACGGAACGCGTTCAGCCGCGAGGAGGCGTCGGTGCGGCTCGACATCGCGGCCGGTATAGCAGAGGGCCGCCGCGGCGGGCGCGACGCGCGGGGCACACACCGATGGGGCGCGGTGCGGCGATCGAGGCGACGCGCCGCATGTCGGGCGATGCGTTCCCTCCGGGTCGGGGGTGTGGCGCGTGGCACCGACGTTGCTCTGTGGCGGCGCGCATGGACGGGGAGCAGAGCTCGATCGAGGCGCGCTGGGAGGCGGTCGGCTCTCGGGACCGCGCGACGGCGCTCCTCACCCGCGCGCGGCTGCAGGATCTCGCGCGTGAGGGGGAGCGCGACGCCGAGTCGACGGAGCTGCCGTCGCTCGAGCCGCTGCGCGCATTCGTCGATCGGCTGCGCGGCGCGGCCGCGCGCGGCATGGCGAAGGAGGGCGTGGAGGAGGCCGCCCGCGCGATCGAAGCGGACGAGGCGCTCCGCGCGGGAGTGCACCGCTACGTCGCGCGCTTCCTCCGCGCGGTGCGCGTCACGGGCGCGCTCGCCGATCTCGGCATCTTCCCCGCGCACGGCTTCTACGCGGAGCTGCGCGAGCGCATCACCACGAAGGTGCTGCCCTCGTTCCGCCCGCCGCGCGATCTCGCGGAGGCGCTGAGCACGGTGTTCCGCCGGCACGACGCCGAGTGGATCGACGAGATCGGCGACGACGCGATCGCGCGCTTGTTGCACGCGATGGCGCCCACCGACGAGGTCGCGCGGGCGTCGATCGAGCTCGGCACGCTGCGCGCGATCGATCTGCTCTCGCACCGGCTCGCGGCCGCCGGCGAGGACCCGATCCTCCATCGCTTCGATCCCGAGTCGATCGAGCACGAGTCGCCGTTCCTCGCGCAGGCCGACCTCGTGCTCGGCATCACCGCGTCGCGTCGCGCGCGCCTCACACCAGGCCCCGAGGAGCCCTCGCCTCGAGCCGACGAAGATCACGCGCGGGTGCTGCTCACGCAGTGCCGCGACACTGCGCTGCGCTTCCGCCGGCGCGCGCCCCGCACCGGCGCGACGGTGCGGCTGGGCTACGAGCTCGCTCGCATCCGCGATCTGATCGAGCGCATCACGCTGCTGCTCGCGACGCTGCACGACAGCGAGGAGGCGGGCGCCGCGCGCGCCGGGCTCGTCCGTACGCTCGTGCGGACGCAGGGCAACGCGGAGCGCGTGTGGCCTCTGCTCGCGCGCGCGTCGCACCTCGTCGCCGGCGAGGTGGTCTCGCACGCGGGGCGCACCGGGGATCACTACATCACCCGCACCGCGCGCGACTACGGCCGCATGTGGGTCGCGGCCGCGGGTGGCGGCGCGATCATCGCGGTGCTCGCGGCGATCAAGGTCGGGCTCACGAACCTGCACGCGCCGCTGCTGATCGAGGCGGCGCTGTTCTCCGCGAACTACGCGATCGGCTTCATCGTGGTGCAGGCGCTCGGGCTGACGATCGCGACGAAGCAGCCCGCGATGACGGCCGCTGCGCTCGCGTCCTCGGTCGACGGCATGACCCAGCGGCGCGACACCCGGCCGCTGGTCGAGACCGTCATGTGCCTGGTGCGCAGCCAGGTCGCGGCGATCGCGGGGAACGTCGCGATCGCGCTGCCCGTCGCGCTGGCGCTCGGGATGGTGCTCGCGTGGATGATCGGCGCGCCGATCGCGTCGCCCGAGAAGGCGAGCGACATGGTGCTCGCCCTCGATCCGCTCGCCAGCCCGGCGATCGCGCACGCCGCGATCACCGGCGTCTGGCTCGCGTTCTCCGGGATCGTCGCGGGCTACGCGGCGAACTCGTCGATCGCGCGACACGTGCCCGATCGGATCGCGCGAAGCGCTCCGCTCCAGCGCTGGCTCGGACGGCGCAACGTCGAGCGGCTCGCGCGGTGGAGCGAGCGCAGCGCAGGGGCGTGGGCCGGGTGCCTCGCGCTCGGCGTGCTGCTCGGCAGCACCGGGACGGTCGGCTACCTGCTCGGGCTGCCGCTCGACATCCGGCACGTCGGCTTCTCCTCGGCCAACCTCGGCATCGCGCTCGCGACACTGGGCTTCGGGAACATCCCGTGGGGGAGCAGCCTGGCCGGCATCGTCGCGATCGGCTTCGCGAACCTGACCGTGAGCTTCGGCTTGTCGCTCGGCCTCGCGCTGCACGCGCGGGGTCGGAGGCTGCGCGAGCTGCCGGGGCTCGCGCAGGATCTCGCCCGCTCGGCGGTGTTCGAGCTGTACGCGTGGCTCGTTCCGATCGGGCGTACCGCGACGCCGGTCGACGAGCCCGAGGAGCCTCCGGGGGCGGTCACCCCGCGCTGAGCCCACCGTCGACGACCAGCAGGGTGCCGGTCGCGAAGCGCGCGTCGAGCAGGTACTGCACGGCCTCGGCGATCTCCTCGGGGCGGCCGATCCTGCCGAGCGGGTGCAGCGCTGCGAGCTCGCGCATCGCTTCTTCGCTGCGCGGCGCGCGGATCATCTCGGTGTCGATCGCGCCCGGGGCGACGCAGCCGACGCGGACGCGGGGCGCGAGC
>JALYRN010000619.1 GCA_030855295.1 Myxococcota bacterium
TGCTGGGCGCATGCGTCCGATCTCACGTGCAGCGCTCGCGCTCGTCTCGATGGCAGCGCTCGCCGCGTGCGGTGCACGGACCGGGCTACACGGCAGCGGGGACCGGCCCGATGCCGGCGTGACTGCTGACGCGGGACCTGATGGCGGTCCCTCGACGTGCCTGCCGGAGCTCTGCGACGGGCTCGATCAGGACTGCGACGGGCGCGTCGACGAGACGCCGACCGGCCCGGGCGCGGCGACCTACTACCGCGATGGCGATCGCGACGGATCGGGCGACGCGAGCCGGCCGCTCGTCGCGTGCATCCCGCCCGCGGATCACGTCGTGACCAGCGGCGACTGCGACGACACGCGCTCCGACGTGCGCCCCGGCATGGCCGAGCTCTGCGACGGCCTGGACCAGAACTGCGACGGCTCGGTGGACGACGGCGGCGCGTGCACCCCGACCTGCCCCTCGGGGCAGATCGCGTGCGGGACGCGCTGCGTCGATCCGATGACCGATCTCGCGTACTGCGGCGCGTCGGGCAGCTGCGCCGGGATCGATTCCGGGACCGCGTGCGGTCCGGGCCAGCTCTGCTCGATGGGCACCTGCGCCCCGACCTGTGACGCCGCGCTCGCGCTCTGCGACGGGCGCTGCCGAGACCTCTCGAACGATCCGATGTACTGCGGCGACTGCACCGGCGCGTGTCTCTCGGGCCCCAACGCCGCGCCGGTCTGCGTCGCCGGTGGCTGCCGGATCTTCTGTGAGCCGAGCTTCGGGGACTGCGACGCGAACGCGGGCACCGGCTGCGAGGCGGACCTCCTGAGCAGTCCGATGCACTGCGGTCGCTGCGGCGGCACCTGCCCCGGTGAGCCCGACGCGACGCGCGCGTGCGCCGCGGGCGCGTGCGGTGCGCTCACGTGCGACGTCGGGTTCCAGGACTGCGACGGCGACCTCGGCACCGGCGGCAACGGCTGCGAGACGAGCGGAGCGAGCTGCCCGCGCGTGCTCTGGGCGACGACCTGGGGCGACGCCAACGACGACTGGAACACCGGGAGCGGGCGCGACTTCGAGCTCACCGCAGACGCGGCGGGCAACCTCTACGCGGTCGGCAGCTACGGCGGCGACATCACGGTCGCGGGCACGTCCTACAGCGCGGCGCGCTTCGCCGGGATCGTGGTGTCGCTCACGCCGACCGGCGCGATCCGCTGGGCCAGCCACGTGCGCACGAGCACGACCGGAGACGCGTTGCCGAACCGGATCGTGTTCGATCCGACCACCGGCGACGTGATCATCGCGGGCACCGGCTGGGGGAGCGAGGTGCTCGTCGGCGCGACCTCGATCGGCCCCCAGAACAGCAACTGCACGGCGTTCCTGGCGCGCCTCTCGGCCGCGAGCGGCGCGCCGGTGTGGGGCCGCACCTATCCGAACGCGAGCTGCAGCTTCGCGCGCGGGCTGACCTCGACGCCGGTCGGTGATCTCGCGGTGGCCGGCTCGTTCACGGGCACCCACGTGATGGACGGGTTCTCGGTGGCGAACCCGACCGGGGTGCAGGACGGATGGGTCGCGTTCGTCGACCCCGGCACCGGTACCACGAACGGGCTCTTCCGGTTCGGCTCGGCGGCGGGCGACGAGCAGGTCTACGGGATCGCCGGCTACGGCGACGGCGACGTCGTGGTCGTCGGCACCTACAACACCGCCGACGCCGACATCGGCGGGCGCCCGCTCACCTGGGGCGGCAACACCGACGCGTTCCACGCGCGCTTCACGCGGGCGGGCTCCTCGGTGCACGCGAGCGGCATCCGCACCGCGAGCGCGGAGCAGCTGAACGACGTCGTGATCGGGCCGAGCGGCGACTACTACCTGGCCGGTTACTACGACAGCTCGACCACGGTGGGCGCCACGACGCTCTCGGGCAGCAGCCTCGGGACCATCCTCGCGCGCGCCGGCGCCAGCGACGGTGGGTACGCGTGGGTGACCGGCAACGCCGGCGGCGGCAACGCGCCGTACGGCATCCGCCGCATCGTGGTCGACGCCGCCGGGACCGTGCGCGTCGCGTGGGTGACCTCGGCCGGGCCGACCTCCACGTTCGCCGGCGTGTCGATGCCGACGACCGGCGGGAACGTGCGCGTCGCGCGGGTCGACGGCGCGACCGGCGCCGCGATCCGCATCGAGAGCTTCGCGGGCGCGGGCGTGATGTCGTCGAACGCGATCGCGCTGCTCCCCGACGGACGGGTCGCGACCGGCGGCAACTTCTCGAGCTCGGGCTCGGTCGACGGCGTGTCGCTCACCAACGCGGGCAGCGGCTACGACCACTACGTGATGCTGCTCGGCCCCGGGATCTGATTTCGCGCAGCGAGGGAGGTCGCGCATGACGAATCCGAACGACAGGACGATGCAGGTGGACGTCCGGCCCAGCGGGGCCGGAGACGTGCGCGACGATCGCCGCGGGATGCTGACCGTCCTGAGCGGAGATCGTCCGGGGCGGCTGATCGAGATCGACGGCAACGAGCTCGTCGTCGGGCGCACCGACGACGCGACGCTGAAGCTGCCCGACGACTCGCTCTCGCGGAAGCACGCGCGCTTCTTCCGCCTCGTCGGGCAGCACTGGGTCGCCGACCTCGGCAGCACGAACGGCACGTTCGTGAACGGCGTGAAGATCACCGAGCCCACGCAGCTCGACGACGGCGCGAAGATCCAGCTCGGGCTCGCGACCGTGCTGCGCTTCGGCCTGACCGACAAGGCCGTCGCCGAGGAGGCGCGACGACTCTACGAGGCGACCGTGCGCGACCGCCTGACGGGCGCGTACAACCGTCACTACCTCGACGAGCGGCTGCAGTCGGAGTGGAGCTTCGCCAAGCGGCACGGGTCGCTCCTCGCGGTGCTCTTCGTCGACGCCGACCACTTCAAGAAGGTCAACGACACGCACGGGCACGCCGGCGGCGATGCCGTGCTGCGCGCGCTGTCCGCGACGCTGCTCGCGAGCGTGCGCGGCGAGGACGTGGTCGCGCGCTACGGCGGCGAGGAGTTCGTGATCCTGCTGCGCGGCGTTCCGCTCGAGGGCGTGAGCGTCGCGGCCGAGCGCATCCGCAACGACGTCGCTTCGTGCGTGATCGAGCACGACGGCAAGACGATCCCGGTGACCGTCAGCATCGGCGTCGCGCTCCACGAGCCCAGCGCGCCGGCCGAGAGCATCGACGCGCTGGTCGCGCGCGCCGACGCTGCGCTCTATCGGGCGAAGGAGACGGGCCGCAACCGCGTCTGCTGCGGCTGACGCTCAGGGGCAGACGGCGCCGGCCGTCTCGCAGCCGTCGGTCGGCACGCGCATCAGATCGCCGTTGCAGTCGAGGAAGCCCGCCACGCACGCCACCGGCGCGCACCCGCCGCGCACGCAGGCCTGGTCGCGACCGAGATCGTCGATGCAGCCGCTCGAGGCCGGCTCCTCGTCGATGGCCGAGTCGCAGTCCTCGTCCCGTCCGTCGCACGTCTCGAGCGCCACCGGCGAGCGCGCGGCGGTGGTGTCGTCGCAGTCGCCCCCGCGCCGGACGTGCCCCGGGATCGGCACGCAGCCGATCACCACGCCGGTGCTCCCGCTCTCGGTGCCGTAGCCGTCGCCGTCGGCGTCGCGGTACCACGCATAGCTCGCGACGTCCTCGTCGATCGAGCCGTCGCAGTCGTTGTCGCGTCCGTCGCAGGCCTCGGGCTCGCCGGGGCCCGCCAAGGCGTCGTCGTCGCGGCAGTCCACCCCGAGCGGCGCACCGCAGAGGATGTCCACGTAGCCGTCGCCGTCGTCGTCCTCGTAGTCGCCGGGGGCGATGCGGTAGTCGGGGCCGCCCGAGCAGTCGTTGTCGAGCCCGTCGCAGAGCTCGGCGGCGGCGGGGTGGATCGCCGCCGCGGCGTCGTTGCAGTCGGTGCCGAGCAGCGAGGCGCCGCTCACGGGGGTGCACGAGAGCGTCGAGGAGGTGGGATCGCCGAAGCCGTCGCCGTCGGCGTCGCGATACCAGGGCACGGCCTGCGCCGACTCGTCGACGGTGCCGTCGCAGTCGTTGTCGACGAGGTCGCAGAACTCCGGCTGGCCGGGCCGGCGATCGGGGCGCGCGTCGTCGCAGTCGCCCGTCGCCGTCACCCGGCCCGCGACGCCGGCGCAGGCCGTCATCGCGGTCGCGGGATCGCCGACCCCGTCGCGATCGGCGTCGGCGTAGGTCGTGACTTGCACGCCCTCGTCGATCATCCCGTCGCAGTCGTCGTCGATGCCGTTGCACGCCTCGGTGCCGCCGGGGAGCACGTCGCGCCGCGAGTCGTTGCAGTCGGTCCCGCAGCTCGTGCCGCCGCCGCTCGCGGGGTTGCAGCACTCGGCGCTGACCTCGCCGTCGCCGTCCTGATCGAGCGCGCCGAGCGAGCCCAGATCGCAGTCCTCGTCGTGGCCGCCCTCGTCGCAGAGCTCGGCGTTGCCGGGGAAGCGGTCGGCGTCGGCGTCGTCGCAGTCGGTCCCGAGCGGCTCGCCCTCGGCATCGACGCACGCGGCGTCGCCGAAGCCGTCGCCGTCGGCGTCCGGGATCTGGTGGAGGCACGCGCCGCGCTCCTCGGAGCAGACGTCGCG
>JALYRN010000620.1:0-796 GCA_030855295.1 Myxococcota bacterium
GGGCATGCCCGATCCCGATCCGACCGATCGCGGGCTCGCGGGCGGATGCAGCGTGACGCGCGGCGATCGCGCGGGCTCGCGCGGTGCGCTCGGATCGCTGGCGCTGCTCGGCCTCGCGCTCGCGCTGATGCGCGCGCGTCGTCACTGATCGCGGTCTGCGACGTCTGCCCCCGTGGCACGCCGCGGCCTCGCGGCCTCGACCGCGACGCACGCGCCACGATCGTGGCGTGCTGCCGTGCGCGATTGCAGGCCCGAGAGAACAACGCGGCTGCGCTGCGCGCGCGGTCCATCCGGCATCACGGTTGCTCTGACCCCGCTCCGGAAGGAGCCAGAGACTGATGCGAAAGAATCTGATGATCGCGATCGTGGCCGGGCTCGCGCTGCCGGCGCTCGGTGGCTGTGAGTCGCCCCAAGAGGAGGCGATCGATCAGCAGCAGGAGATCGTCGACGAGCGCATGGAGCAGCGCCAGGAGGCGCTCGAGCAGGAGTACGAGATGCGCGAGGAGGGCCTCGAGCAGCAGCACGAGCAGCTCGACCAGCGCATCGAGGAGGAGGGCCCGCTGCCTCCGAGCGAGCTCCAGCCGTCGGGTGCCGTCGCGCCGATGAACGAGCCGATGATGCCTCCGGCGCACGAGCGCATGGCGGAATAGCGCATGGCGGAATGACGAGGCGCACGATCCCGTGAGCGCGGGCCGTCGCCGCCCCCCGACGACGCTCGCGACCGGACGGGATCGGAGAGGTCGCGCTTCCCCGGCGTGACCTCCTCCCCCCGCCCCGCCCACGCGCTCCGAGGAAC
>JALYRN010000620.1:806-4576 GCA_030855295.1 Myxococcota bacterium
GAGGAACAGCGTGGGGGGGGCGACGGGTCGGAGTCCGTTCTCGCTCTAGGGCTCAGTCTCGCTGGCGCGCGGCGCGTGGAGTGGCTGTGGCGCGCTCGCGCGAGCGGTCGAGGTCGTCCTCGGCGCTCGCCACGCGCACCTGCGGGGGCTCGTTTCGCGCGCTCGCGCGGATCGTGCGCTCGAGCTCGTCCATCAGCGACGCCAGCTCTCGCTCGCGCCGTCGCGCCGTCCTGCCGTAGGCGCTCCGCACGATCGAGTACACGCCCGCGACCCACGCCGGGGCAGCGACGAACGCCAGCGCGGGATCGAACATCGCGAGCAGCGGCACGACGACGCCCAGCCCACCGCCGCCCGCGCCGCCGACCACCCCACCGAAGAGCCCGCCCGCGAGCGAGCCGAGCCGCTCCACGATGCGGATCTTGGTGCGTCCGTCGCGCGCGCTGATCACGACCTCGACCACCCGCTGCGTGCGCGGCGGCCCGATGCGCCACGCGAGCGTGCTCCCGACGACGTTCGTCTCACCGATCGATCCCAGCGCGCTCCGCATCGCATCGAGCACGCCGTCGTGGTCGCTCGCCGACAGGACGACGTCGAGCTCGCGCGACTGCGCGATGACGACCTTGCCGCCGAGCAGCCGCTCGCCGAGGCCGCGCGGCGAAGAATCTTCGCGGCGCGTCCCGCGGAGGCTCGCGTGCTCCCCGCGGAGCGCGCCGAGCTCGCTCTCGAGCTGCTCGATCCGGGCGCGAAGCGCGTCGGCCTCGTCTCGATACGCCACGCCCGACGATGCCACGGCCGCGCCGACGCGCGAGCCGCAGCGATCGTCCCTGGCTGGGGTCCGCGTCGTCAGGGCAGGTCGAGCACCGTCACCGGCATCGCGAACGAACTCGCGACCGGCGCGCCGTTTCCGAGCCCGCCCGAGGCGTCGTTGCCCATGCAGATCACCGCGCCCGTCGAGCGCACCGCGCACCACCGCGCGCTGCCCACGGTGATCGCCGTCGCGTCGGACAGCGGGCTCGACGCGGGCCCGGCCCGACGCGGCGTGTACGCGCTCGAGCCGGTCGCGCCGTCGATCCACGTGAACGTCGAATTCGCATGCTGGCCCCAGCACCACACCTCGCCGAGCCGCGTCCTCGCGCAGCCCGTGAGGTCGCCGAGCGCGACCTCGACGACCATCGAGAGCCCCGGGATCTGCCCCGCGGTGCGCGACGGGTTCGCCGCCGAGAACCCGAGCCCGAGCGCGCCGTAGTCGTTCAGACCCCAGCAGAAGACGGCGCCCGTCGAGTCGTACACGCACGCCGAAGGCCGCGTCCCGCTGCCGTTCGCGAACCCGACGAGGTCTGCGGGAAGCCCCGCCACCCGGGTCGCCGCGCCGCCGATCCCCGTGGTGCTGCCGTCGCCGATCATCACGTTGTCGCCCCAGCACGACACGTACCGCGCGCCCGCGGGCCCGCGCAGCGCGCACGACGCGTGGCCTCCGAGGAAGACGTCGACCGCGTCGGTGATCCCCGGCACCGCCATCGGGCTCGGCTGCCCCCAGCCCGGCGGCGAGGCCGAGAACGTGCCGAGGCCCGTCTGCCCCTGCGTCCGATAGCCCCAGCACCACACCTCGCCGCCGAGGCGCACGACGCACGCGTGCGCGGCCCCGACGTCGAGCGCGATCGCGTCCTCGAGATCGACGACCGGGCCCGGTCCCCGCAGGCCGGACGTCATCGCGCCCGACCCGAGCTGTCCCGCGTCGTTGTCGCCCCAGCAGAGCACCCGCCGGCCGACGGTGCGCGCGCACGCGACCTCGTTGCCCGCCTCGATCTCGGCGATCCCGCTGATCGACATCCCCAGCGGCGACCAGAGATCCGAGCCGAAGCTGTTCCGCAGGAACACCGAGCTGCCCCACACCACCGCGCCTCCGTTGTCGCGCAGCGCGAACGACGTGATCGACGTCGCCGACTCTCCGGTCGAGAGCGACACGATCGGAGACACGTCGCAGACGCCCGCCACGTCGAGCCCGCACGAGTCGCCCGGCGCGCACGCGGTGTCGCAGCTTCCGCAGTAGCTCGAGTTCCGATCGGTGTTCGTCTCGCAGCCGGTCGCGACCGCTCCGTCGCAGTCGTCGTACGACGCGTCGCACGCGAGCACGCACGCGCCCGCCGTGCACGCGCTGGAGGTCGCGTGCGCGAGCGCGCCGCACGCGGTGCTCGCGCCCTCGTCGGCCGTGCCGTCGCAGTCGTCGTCGCGCCCGTTGCAGCGCTCGGCCTGCGTCGGGAAGCGCGTCGCGTCCCCGTCGTCGCAGTCGTCGCCGAACGCCGAGAGCGTCGTCGAGGGCAGGCACGTCATGATCGCCGCGCCCGCGCCCCGCCCGTCGCCGTCTACGTCGACGTACCACATCTCCGTCGTCGACTCGTCGAGCGCGGAGTCGCAGTCGTCGTCGATCGAATTGCATCGCTCGGGCGCGGTCGGGTGCCGCAGCGGATCGACGTCGGCGCAGTCTCCGGTCCGCTCCGACATCCCCGCCGGTCGCGTGCAGCGGAACACCACGCTCGCTCGATCGGTCGTGCCCCAGCCGTCGCCGTCGGCGTCGGGGAAGAACGCGAAGCGCACCCCGCTCTCGTCGATGCTGCCGTCGCAGTCGGCGTCGACGTCGTCGCAGAAGTCGGGCGCGCGCGGATGCACCGACGCGTCCCCGTCGTCGCAGTCGCCGCCGCGCGTCACGCGCGAGGGCTGCGGCTCGCACGCCTCGATGAAGGGCGCGGTCTCGTCGCCGTAGCCGTCGAGATCGCGATCGAGGTACCAGCGCGCGTCCGCGTCCGCGCCGTCGACGATTCCGTCGCAGTCGTCGTCGATGCCGTTGCAGATCTCCTGCGCCATGCGGTTCACCGACGCGCTCGCGTCGTCGCAGTCGTCGCCGCCGCAGACGCGATCCGCGTAGCCGTCGCCGTCGTCGTCCTCGGTGTCGCCGGGGCCGGTGCCGGGCGCGTCGGGGCGGCCGTTGCAGTCGTCGTCGACGCCGTTGCATCGCTCGGTCGAGAGCGGGTTGATCATGCGATCGGCGTCGTTGCAGTCGCTCGAGCGCGTCGAGTAGCCGTCGACCGGCTCGCACGAGATCACGAACGCGTCGCTGGGAGCGCCGAAGAGATCGCCGTCTTCGTCGCGGTACCACGGCACCGCGACCGGCGACTCGTCCGTCAGGCCGTCGCAGTCGTTGTCGATGCGGTCGCAGATCTCGAGCTGGGCGCGATGGCGGATCGGGCTCGTGTCGTCGCAGTCGTCGTTCACGAGCGCGAAGCCCGGCGTGCCCGGGCACGCCATCGCCGGCGCGGCCATCTCGTCGCCGTGCAGATCGCGATCGAGGTCGGGCCACGACGTCCGCAGCAGACCCTCGTCGATCGCGCCGTCGCAGTCGTTGTCGAGGTCGTCGCACGCCTCGGAGCTGCCCGGATGGACGTCGCGCCGGCGATCGTTGCAGTCCTCGCCGCAGACGCTCGTCTCGCCGTCCGTG
The DNA here is from genome assembly GCA_030855295.1 of Myxococcota bacterium. Taxonomy (GTDB): domain Bacteria; phylum Myxococcota_A; class Polyangia; order Polyangiales; family Sandaracinaceae; genus Sandaracinus. The sequence continues at coordinate 4,300 of JALYRN010000620.1, forward strand.
TTGCAGCACGCCGCGTCGAAGAAGGTGTCGCCGTCGGCGTCGCGCTCGCCGAACGTCGCAGGGTTGCAGTCCTCGTCGTGATCGGTCGCGTCGCACACCTCGACGGCGCCCGGATGGCGCAGCGGATCGGCGTCGTCGCAGTCGGCGCCGCCGCACTCGAGCGCATCGACGCCGTCGCCGTCCGCGTCGGGGCTCACCGCGCAGCTCGACACGCACCGAGCCTCGGCCTCGATGCAGCGCTGGCTCGCCATGCACGGAGACGGCAGCGGCGCGCACC
>JALYRN010000621.1 GCA_030855295.1 Myxococcota bacterium
TCGGGCGCGGACGGAAGCGACCGGAGCGGGCGAGCCGATCGACGACAAGAGTGCTCGCCCCGTAGGGCGCGTACGGGAGCGCGCGCTTCGGGCGCGGACGGAAGCGACCGGAGCGGGCGAGCCGATCGACGACAAGAGTGCTCGCCCCGTAGGGCGCGTACGGGAGCGCGCGCTTCGGGCGCGGACGGAAGCGACCGGAGCGGGCGAGCCGATCGACGACAAGAGTGCTCGCCCCGTAGGGCGCGTACGGGAGCGCGCGCTTCGGGCGCGGACGGAAGCGACCGGAGCGGGCGAGCCGATCAATCGCGCGCGGACGGTAGGTCCCGGAGCGGGGGAGCACTCACGCCGAGATCACCCGCCGGGGCAGGCGGGGACGCCGGCGCCCATCCAGGGCTCGCGCGACCAGTCGGTCCAGGCCTCGTCGAGGCGCCACACGATCTTGTCGTCCTCGACGAGCACGAGGTCGGTGTTGTCGGCGCTCGCGTAGAGGCCCCAGTGCCACTGACACATCGTGCGCGTGCCGCGGACGATCCCGCTGACGTGCTCGATGCTCTGGCCGTCCTGCCAGACGTGCATCTCGCCGCGGTGCAGGTTCAAGTACACGGAGATGCGGGTCCAGCGACCGAGCGGCATCGCCGTCGCGCTCGGCTCGATGTCCATCCGGCCCTCGGGCCAGTAGTGCGCGGCGCGAAGGATGCCGTCGGGCTGATCGAGGCCGAGCGTGATGACGCGCTCGCTGTAGTCGCACGCCGGGCTGATCGTGAAGAGGGAGAGCCAGCGGCCGTCGCCGAGCGGGTAGCCGGCGTCGAGCCGCGTCCAGAACGTCGTCACGATCCCGTGCGGCGCGTCGAGGCCGGCGCCGCTGTTCGTGTACTCGGGCAGCACGCGCTCGCCGTTCCACTGCAGGCCGCCGTAGCCGCGGTGCACTCCGTCGGGCGAGCGGCTCGCACACACGATCTCGCTGCGCTGCGCGCCGCTTCCGCCGTGCGCGCCGTCGCGCGTGATCGCGGTGCTCTGGCAGGCGTCGCCCCACGACTCGCCGTAGGAGCTCGAGGTCCAGCGACGATGATCGCCGCTCTCGAAGTCTTCGCGCCACAGCTCGGTCGCGCGCACGCAGGGGCCGGTCGGGATGCCGGAGTCGAGCCCGATCGGGATCGCGGCGTCGACGTCTGGGCGGAGGCCTGCGTCTGGGCTCGCGGCGGCGTCGCTCGAACCGCCGTCTCGCGGCGTGATCGACGACCGCGAGAGGAGCCCGTCGCACCCGGCGAGCGCGAGCAGGGCGAAAAAGGCGAAGGCGCACGAGGAGAGGACGCGAGGGTGCATCGGCATCGGCTGGCGCGACATGGAGGCGGAAGAGGATACGGGAGAAATGCTGGACGTCCCGCGCCGTGTACGTGCGCGCTCACCCGGACCTTCCCTGGCGGTGACCCAGCGACCCTTGCTCTGCGGCGGGCGCGGCTTCACATCTGGCCGCCCCGTGGACGCGAGCGAGCTGGATTACGAGCTGCCGGAGGCGCGCATCGCGCAGGTGCCGCCGGCGCAGCGCGACGCGTCGCGGCTGCTGGTGATGTCGCGCGAGCGCGGCGTCGTCGAGCATCGACACGTGCGCGAGCTGCCGTCGCTGCTCGCGCCGTCGCTGCTCGTCGTGAACGACACGCGCGTGATCCCGGCGCGCATCTTCGCGACGAAGCCGACCGGCGGACGCGTGGAGATCCTGCTGCTCGAGCGGCGCTCGGAAGAGGGCGCGAGCGAGACGTGGAGCGCGATCGCGCGCGGCACCAAGAGCCTGCGCGCCGGCATGCGGCTCGCGATCGGCGCGGGGCTCGACGCGGAGGTGCGCACGATCGGGGAGGGCGGCGAGATCGAGGTCGCGCTGTTCGCCGATAGGTCGATTGGGGAATCGCTGCGCGCGCACGGGCACGTGCCGCTGCCGCCGTACATCCGCCGGGAGGACGACGCGACCGATCTCGAGCGCTACCAGACGGTCTTCGCGGCGAGCGAGGGGTCGGTTGCGGCGCCGACGGCGGGGCTGCACTTCTCGGAGCGGCTGCTGTCGGAGCTGGGCGCGGCCGGGCATCGCATCGCGCGCGTCACGCTGCACGTCGGACCGGGGACCTTCGCGCCGCTGCGGACCGAGCGGCTCGACGAGCACGTGATGCACGAGGAGCGGTGGGAGGTCTCGGACGAGACGGCGCGCGCGATCGCGGCGGCGCGCGAGGAGAGGCGGCCCGTGGTCGCGATCGGGACGACGGTGTGCCGCACGCTCGAGTCGAGCTGCGCGGAAGACGGCGTGGTGCGCGCCGGTCGCGGTCGCACGCGCCTGTTCATCCGGCCGCCGTACGCGTTCCGCGCGATCGACGCGCTCTTCACGAACTTCCATCTGCCGCGCTCGACGCTGCTCGCGCTGGTGATGGCGCTCGGCGGGATCGAGCCGGTGCGGCGCGCATACCAGCAGGCGATCGCGGCGGAGTACCGGTTCTTCAGCTACGGCGATGCGATGTTGATCCGCTCCGACGAGCACGCTCCGAGGAGCGCATGAGGACCGAGGGCTTCTCGTACCGTGAGACGGCGCGCGACGGAGACGCGCGCTGCGGCACGTTCATCACCCCGCGCGCTGTCGTCGAGACGCCGGTGTTCATGCCGGTCGGCACGCTCGCGACCGTGAAGTCGCAGTCGCCCGACGAGGTCGCGGCGACCGGCGCGCGGCTGATCCTCGCGAACACCTATCACCTGTGGCTGCGGCCCGGTCCGGACGTCGTCGAGGAGCTCGGTGGCGTGCAGCGGTTCATGAGCTGGCCGCACGCGCTGCTGACCGACAGCGGGGGCTTCCAGGTCTTCTCGCTCGCGGACCTGCGCACGATCGACGACGAGGGGGTCTCGTTCAAGTCGCACCTCGACGGACGGCGGCTTCGGCTGACGCCGGAGGAGTCGATGCGCATCCAGGCGCGACTCGGGTCGGACGTCGCGATGGCGTTCGACGAGTGCCCGCCGGGGGGCGGAGAGCGCGCGGTGATCGAGCGCGCGATGCGTCGCACGACGGCGTGGGCGCGGCGGTGTCTGCTCGCGCCGTGGCGCGAGGGGCAGGCGCGCTTCGGGATCGTGCAGGGAGCGACGCACGTCGATCTGCGGCTGGCGCACCTGGACGAGATCGCGGGGATGGAGGCGGGGGGACGCGAGTTCGACGGAGTCGCGCTCGGTGGGTTCTCGGTGGGCGAGCCGATCCCGGAGATGTGGCGGGCGCTCTCGGAGATCACGCCGCGGATGCCGGCGGACAGGCCGCGCTACCTGATGGGCGTGGGCACGCCCTACGATCTGCTGCACGCGATCGGGTGCGGTGTCGATCTCTTCGACTGCGTGATGCCGACACGGAACGCGCGCAACGCGCAGGCGCTGACGTGGTCGGGGCGAGTGAACATGAAGCAGGCGCGGCACAAGCGGGACGAGTCGGCGCTCGACGCGGCGTGCGACTGCCCGGTGTGCGCGCGCTACTCGCGAGCCTATCTGCATCACCTGGTGCGGGCCGACGAGATGCTCGGCGCACGGCTGCTGACGCAGCACAACCTCTCGTTCTACGGAGCGCTGACGCGGAGGGCGCGCGAGCAGATCGCGGCGGGCGGGTACGCTGCGTGGGCTGCGGCCGCGGCGGCGCGGATGCGGGAGGGCGACGAGGTCGGTCAGGGCGCGCGCGAGAAGGCGCGGTTCCCCGGGCAGGCGACGGCGACGGCGACGGCGGCGGATCGGGCTCGCGCGAGCGAGAGTGGAGGCGAGGATGGAAGCGACTGAGCTGCTGCTGGGGCGGCGTTCGATCGGCAAGCTGGGCGAGCCCGCGCCCGAGGGTGAGGCGCTCGATCGCATCCTTCAGGTCGCGCTGCGTGCGCCCGACCATGGGGCGCTCCGACCGTGGACGGTCCTGCTGGTGCGAGGCGAGGCGCGCGAGCGCTTCGGGGCCTTGATGGTCGAGGCGCTGCGCCGGCGGAAGCCCGACGTGGACGAGGACGAGCTCGCTCGAGAGAAGAAGAAGTCGCTGCGTGCGCCGCTGCTCGCGATCGTCGTCGCGTCGGTGCGGCCGAGCGCGAAGATCCCCGACATCGAGCAGGTGCTCTCGGCAGGCTGCGTCGCGTACGGGCTCGAGATCGCGGCGCAGGCGGAGGGCTTCGGCGCGGTCTGGAAGACCGGCGCGCCGGCGTACGATCGATGGCTGCACGAGCGGCTCGGGCTCGCGGAGCAGGACCGCATCGTCGGCATCCTGTACGTCGGGACGCCGCTGGAGAATCCGCCCGACGTGCCGCGACCGCGCATCGAGGATCACGTCCGCGAGTGGACGGGCTGACGGGCGTCGACCCGAGGTCTGTCTCGAGATCAGCTCGCCCCGCGCTCCCTTACGGAGCTCCGGGGGCGAGCACTCCTGCACAGGCTGTGGGGTCAGCGCGGGAGGCGGGCGCGGATGGCTTCGCGGCGGGACTCGAGGGAGGCTCGCGCGGGGCCGCTGCCGACGACCTCGATCGCGCGCTCGATCACCTCGAGCGCGGCGTCCCATGCCTCGGCCTTCTCGGCGAGCTCGAGCGCAGCCC
>JALYRN010000622.1 GCA_030855295.1 Myxococcota bacterium
CCCGAGGCCGACGCCACGGCGCTCGACGACGGAACGCCGATCCGGCGCGCGGGCGAGACGCGGTGGGTGATCTCGCTGCCGGGCGAGGTGGTGCCGACCGCCGAGCAGGCGGGCGCGCTCGTCGAGCGCCTGCGCGCGCGCGGCGATGCGCTGCAGTGGATCGGGTACGGGCTCTACTGCGGGCAGATGCCGGAGGGCCTCTGCCTGCACTACGAGGGCAACCTCTGCGAGCACCGCGTCGAGGCGCTCGCGCAGAGGATCCGCGATGCGATCGCGGCCGACCCGGAGCTGAGCGCGCCGCGCATCGAGCTCGGCATCTCGCTCGCGGGACGCCTCGGGCCGCGCTGCGACGCCGACGATCCGGAGTGCGTCCCGGTCGCGTACCAGAGCGAGCTGCGCTGGTCGCCGAGGGGTGGGCGGCGTCTCGGTCCGCTGCCCGAATACTCGGGCGGTCAGTGTGCGCACGACGGCGACTGCGTCGTCGGCGGCTGCGGGAACCACTGCATGAGCTGGGAGCACGGCGGCGCGCACGAGGCCGCGACCTGCGAGGGGTACTCGTTCCGTGAGCCGATCTATTGCGGCTGCGTCGACGATCGGTGCGCGTGGTTCGAGCAGTGAGCGAGCGCTCGCGGGAGCACTGTGTGCGCCGGCGAGGCGGCCACTCGAGCAGCCACTGGGGGCGGCGGACCGACGGCGGCCGCCCGCCATCCGCCACCTCTATGCGGGATCGACCCCGCGGAACCATTGATGGTTTCGCCGAGTCGATCGCTGGCCCGACGCGTGCTCATGTGGGCGGCCATGACCCGCTCCTCGCTTTTCCTGCTCGCGGCTTCGGTGCTCGTGGTCGCGCACGCGTGCACGCCGGGCGATGCCTCGCTCGAGACCGACGAGACGCTTCCCTGGAGCGAAGAGTCGGAGACGGTGCTCGTCGACGACGAGAAGGCCGACTCGGCCGAGCCGCTGCGCGTGCGCGCCGACGGGATGACGATCTGGTTCCGTGCCGAGCTCACGGCGATCGGCGAGGGTGACGCGCAGCGCTTCGTGCTCCGCGGGCGCACGTCGCGGAACCTCGCGGACGCGTTCTCGTTCGTGCCGGACGACGCGTTCGGTCGCACGACGGTGACGGGGCCGCGCACGTTCGAGGTCGAGCTCGACGCGCACGAGACGAACAGCGTGCTCTTCGGCAATCGACTGCTGGTGCGCCTCGAGACGATCGACGGGCGCACGTACACAGCGATGGCGCGCGCGCGCGCGCGGGTGGTCGAGGTCACGGGCTCGGGCGCGATCTTCCCGAGCGCGACGATCGGCGCGGTGTACGTCGATCGTGCGGTGCAATACCGAGGCAGCGTCGGGCTCGGGCGCGACGTGAGCGCGCTGGGCGTGTCGGTCGGCGGAGACGAGGTCGTGCCGGTGCCGTCGAGCGGGCGCACGTGGCGCTTCGACGTGACGTATCCGGCGCTGGCGCGCGGCAGCGCGGACGAGGGCGTCGTCTATCGCGCGACGTCGGCGCTCGGGGCGGCGGTGTCGCGGAGCGGGCGCGTCTCGATCGTGACCAGCGAGATCGGCGCGACGTCGATCGATCCCGAGCTCGCGTGGCCCCACGACGGCTGCGAGGCTCGCGTGCTCGCGTGCCTGCGCGGCATCGACGCGAGCGGTGACACCAGCGCGTGCGGCGATGCGTGGCGCGTGACGCGCTGCCTCGGCGCGCTCGAGGAGGAGGAGCCGCCGGCCGACGAGCTCGCGCGCACGTTCGCCGGCGATCTCGAGGGCGCGCTGGTGACGTGGTACGCGGCGCACGGAGAGGACGCGCGCGCATCGGGCGGCAACGATCTCGCGACCGCGCAGTCGCTCGTCGACGTCGCGCGCGTCGAGGAGATCACGACCTGGGAGGACGATCCGCACGCGCACGATCTCGGCAGCGTTCGCGTGATGCGCCATCCGGACGTGGTCTGGCCGGGGAGCGACATCGTGTGGTTCGGCGCATACGACCGCGCGAGCGGCGCGCTGCTCGAGATCTACGAATTCAACTGACGCGCCTGGTCGAGCGCGATCTAGCCGATGGATCGAGCGCTTCGGACGGGCGGCTCGGAGGGAGCGCTCTTCGGCTCGTATCGCGGCAAGGAGATCTCGAACGTGGTGCCGACTCCGCGCTCGCTGGCGACGCGGACGAAGCCTCCGTTCTGCTCGACGATGCTGTGCACGACCGAGAGGCCCAGGCCGGTTCCTCCCCGCTCGCGCTTGGTGCTGAAGAACGGCTCGAAGATGTTCCGGATCGTGTGCGCGTCCATGCCGCAGCCATCGTCGGTGATGGAGATCGTGACGTAGGAGCGGGTCGATGCCTCGTCGGGCGTCGCGCCGCCGACCTCGCCGGGGCGGGCGTTCGTCGTCCGGACCGTGATCCGTCCCGTCCCGTCGATCGCGTCGCGGGCGTTGATCAACAGGTTGGTCACGATCTGGTCGAGCTGAGCCCGATCGATGCACACCGGCCACACGCCGTCACCGAAATCCGAGCTCACGTCGATCCGATCGCCGAGGAGGCGCGCCATCAGTCGGAGCGTCGCGGCGACCGCGGTGTTCACCTCCACCACCCCGGGGCGCGGTGGCTCCGGCCTGCTGGACGCGAGGAGGCGCACGAGCGCGGTGGCGCGATCGACGGCCGCACGCACCTGCTCGAGATCGTCGGCGATCGTAGAGCTGGGCGAGCACGCCTCGAGCGCCGTGCCGGTGTAGAGGGCGACGACGCCGAGCAGGTTGTTGAGGTCGTGCGCGATGCCGCCCGCCAACATGCCGACCGTGTTCATCCGCTCGACCTGTCGAAGCCGCGTTCGCAGCTCGAGCTCCGCGGTGATGTCGCGCTTCGCGCTGACGTAGCTGACCACGGTCCCGGTGCGATCTCGGATGGGTGAGATCGTGACGTCCTCCGTGAAGCGGCTTCCGTCCTTGCGCCGATTGACGAGCTCACCGCGCCACGCGGCGCCGGTCTTCAGCGTCGCCCACATCCGACCGTAGAAGCCGCGGTCTTGGCATCCGCTGTTGAGAATCCTGGGATTCGCGCCGATCACCTCGCTGCGCGCGTAGCCCGTCACGCGCTCGAACGCGGCGTTGACGTACTCGATCGTTCCCTCGGCGTCGGTGATCAGGATCGCGTCCGCGCACTGTTCGATCGCGAGCCTCATCTGCTCGCGCTCGAGCTCGCCGTCGGCCGGGACGTCGATCAGCGCGCGCGCGCGAGGGTGGCTGCTCAGGCGCGCGGCGCTCGCCGGAACGCGCGCTACGAGCGCTCGCGCGGCGCTGCCGATCGCGCGCGGTTCGTGGTCATCGTCGAACATGGCTGGCGACCTCCCCCGTCGCGATCCCCGAACCGCGAGCCCATCAGGGGCCAGGTATTCGCGCGCAGCCGGTCCGCCAGCGCCGGGTGACGCTCGCGCACAGCGGCCGCGTCGCTGCCGGCGGCGCTCGATGACCTGACGCTCGAGCGCGTCGCACGCGTCGCGGAGCGCAACGTAGGGATCTTCGTGCGCGCGGTTGGCGCCGGGCTCGTGGCTGACGACGAGCTCGTCGCCGGGGACGGTGAGGCGGATCGTGAACCGGTGGATCGTGCCGTGGCGGTGGCGGTGATCGCCGGGCTCGACGGTGACGTGGCAACCCAGCGCGCCGCTCTCGATCTGGCCCAGGGGCTCGATGCGCTCGCGCAGGAGCGCTTCGATCGCGGGGGAGGGCGGCATGTCGCGGAAGTGGATGTCGACGGGGATTCGCATGATGGCGACGTATGCGCGCCGCGCGGCTCGCGTTGAGCTTCGTCACGCGTTGCCGGTCCGCGCCATGCGCGTACCTCCGGAGCGTGCAGAAGGAGCAGGCGAGCGCCGATCCCAGGCTCGTGCTCTGCTGGCGGGCTGCGGTCTCCGCGTTCGTGCTGGCGGCGCTGACCGGCGCGGCGTTCCGGGCGACGATCGCGTGGGGCCTCGACAGCGGCTCGACGCTGACGAACCTGCGGCACGCGCACTCGCACCTGATGTTCTTCGGCTGGGTGACGCCGGCGATCCTGACGCTGATCGCGGCGAGCCTGCCGCGGCTGACCGGCAGACCGCTGCGGCGCGGGCTCGTGCGCGCGATCGGCGCGGCCGTCGTGCTCGGGATGCTGAGCCATCCTGCGTTCGCGCTCTTCGGGTACGCGCCCGTCGCGGTCGGGGGAGCGCGCATTCCGCCGTCGGTGATCGTCGCGGGGCTGAACATGATCGCGTGGTACGCGTTCGCGATCGGCTATGCGCGGATGACGTGGGGCGTCCGCCGGGGCGTGGCGCTCTTCGCGTGGGACCTCGCGCTGTCGGTGCTCGCGCTCTCGACGCTCGCGGCGTGGACGCTGCCGATCCTTCGGCCGCTGGGGCTCGATCCGGCGCGCTGGATGCCGGTGCTCGTGCACGCGTTCCTCGATCCCTTCGTCGAGGGGTGGCTTCCGCTCGCGCTGCTCGGGCTGCTGCTCGCCGCGCGGCCGCGGCCGGCGGGGTCGGAGCGCCGGCTCGAGCTGATCGCGATCGCGGTGGGCGCGCCGCTCGCGTTCGGCCTCACGGC
>JALYRN010000623.1 GCA_030855295.1 Myxococcota bacterium
CACCGGGGCTTCGCCGTCCGGTTCCGCAGCCGCTTCGGGGTCCGGCGGCGCTTCGTCGCTCGCGTCGGCCTGCGTCGTCGAAGGTGGCGCTCGGTCGCCGGGCTCGGCGGCGGGGGTCGCGTCCTGCGCCCACGCCGTCGCCGGGAGGATGGCGATCGCGAGAACGAGCCACGCCGTGCGCATCGCGTCGCTTGTAGCGGATCGTTGCCCGGCACGCCCGCCGGCGCGTATCTTCCGAGCGGTGCGCGCGCGCCTCGCCCGAAACGCGCTCGTCACGTTCTCCTGGACGAGCGTGATGGCGTCGTACGCTCTCGGGTACCAGACGGTGCGGCGCGACGCGTCCGTCCTCGAGCGGCACACGCGCCTCTGGGCGCAGGGCCTGGTGCGCGGGTGGGGCGTCCGGATCGAGGCCCACGACGTCGAGCGCATCCCGAGCGATCGACCCTGCGTGCTGATCGCGAACCACCAGAGCCACTCGGACGTGCCGGCGCTCTTCCTCGCGCTGCCGACGCTGCCGGTCTTCCTCGCGAAGCGCGAGCTGCGCGCCGTGCCGGTCTTCGGCCGCGTGATGGAGACGGGCGGGCACGTGTTCATCGATCGCGGCAAGCACCAGAGCGCCGTCGACACGATCGACGCGGCCGCGCGGAAGCTGCGCGCGGGCAGCCCGCTGCTGGTGTTCCCCGAGGGCACGCGCGGTCGCCGCGCGGAGATCGCAGCGTTCAAGAAGGGCGGCTTCCACCTCGCGCGCAAGGCCGGCGTCGCGATCGTGCCGATCGGGATCCGCGGCTCGCGCGCCGTGTGGCCGAGAGAGGCGCGCGCGGCGCTGCCCGGCGTGATCACGATCCACGTCGGCGAGCCGATCCCCGCGAGCGAGGTGAGCGAAGGACCGATCGAGGCGCTGATCGAGCGCGTCCGCGCGCGCGTCGCCGAGCTCTCGGAACTGCCGCTCGCCGATCTCTAGACAGCCTGCGAGTCGGCAGGAGCGCTCGCCCCGCGCTCTACGTTCGCGCCGAGTAGAAGGCTCGCAGCGCCGCGATCATCTTCGCGACGTCCGCCGCGCCGCTCATCTCGCGGCACGAGTGCATCGAGAGCATCGGGTTGCCGACGTCGACCACCCGCATGCCGAGGTTCGACGCGGTGATCGGGCCGATCGTGGTGCCGCAGCCGAGATCGGTCCGCGTCACGAAGCGCTGCGGGACGACGTCGGCCTCGGCGCACCACAGCTCGAAGCGCGCCTGTCCCTCGGCGTCGGTCGCGTAGCGCTGGTTCGCGTTCGACTTGATCACGGGGCCGCCGCCGAGCTGGGGCTGGTGCTGCGGCTCGTGGCGATCGGCGTAGTTCGGGTGCAGCGCGTGCGCCATGTCCGCCGACACGAAGAAGGAGCGATGGAGCGCGCGCGCGAGCCCGTCGCGCGAGGAGCGCGGGTGCGCGTCGACGAGGCGCGTGAGCACGTCGCGCAGGAAGGGCCCCTGCGCGCCCTGTGCGCTCTGGCTGCCGCACTCCTCGTGGTCGAAGAGGAACACGCCGCGCGTGATGTGCGGCGCGGGCGGCGCCGACAGCAGCGCGGAGAGGCCCGCGTGACACGACGCCAGGTTGTCGAGGCGCGGCGCGAACACGTACTCGCCGCGCACGCCGCCGCGGGTCGCGGGCACCACGTCGTACGCGCACAGATCGAACGCCAGCACGTCGGCGGTCGCGAGCGTCTCGCCGTCGCGGCGCACGCTCTGCGCGAGCATGCCCGGCAGGTCGAAGGCGCCCCCCGACGCCAGCGCCGTCAGCGGCGCCATGTGCGACTGGGGGTTGAGCACCAGCCCCTCGGAGTTGACGGTGCGGTCGAGGTGGATCGCGAGGCTCGGCACGCGGAGCATCGCGCGATCGAAGCGCACCAGGCGCGCCTCGAGCCCTCCGGCCGTGCGAACCATCACCCGACCGGCGAGCGCGAGGTCGCGATCGAGCCAGGTGTAGAGCAGCACGCCGCCGTAGATCTCGACGCCGAGCTGGTGCTGTCCGGATCGCTCGACGTGCGCGTTCGGCTTCACGCGCAGGTTCGGCGAGTCGGTGTGCGCCCCGACGAGACGAAAGCCTCCGGTCTCGGGCGGCGCCTCTCCGATCTCCAGCGCCGCGACCGACGAACCTCCGCGCACCACGAAGACGCGCTCGCCGGGCGCCACCGTCCACGCGTCGCCCTCGAGCAGCTCTCGATACCCGGCGTCGCGGAGCCGGCGAACGCTCTCGGAGACCGCGTGCCACGGCGTCGGCGAGGCGTTCACGTAGTCGATCAGATCGTCGGCCGAATCGTGCGTCTTCGCTTCGGATGCCATCGCGCGGAGCCTACCGCGGGCGCTGGTGCGAGGCGACGCGATTGACCCGCGGCCCGAGGCATCCGTACGATGCGGGGGATGCGTCCCTTCGTGACTCGCGCCGCGCTCGGAGTGACGATCGCAGCGCTCGCGTGGGTGGCTCTGAGCGCGCCGGCGGAGGCCCAGCGACGGCGTGGTCGTGACCGAGCACGCGCGGAGACGACGGGCACGCTCGTGGTGCAGGGGAGCCAGCCCGGCGCCGAGGTCTTCGTCGACGAGCAACCCGTCGGCACGACGCCGCTCGAGCCGCTGACGCTCGCGCCCGGCTCGCACACGCTTCGCGTACGGTTGCCGGGGTACACCGAGCACACCGACGTCTTCCGCATCGAGCCCGGCCAGGCGACGGAGGTGCCGATCGATCTGATCGCGCTCTCCGAGTTGCTCTCCGTCGTGACCGAGCCGCCCGGCGCGCACGTGTACGTCGACGGCAATTTCATGGGCGAGACGCCGGTCGAGTTCGATCTGCTCGAGGGCGCGCACTCGCTGCGCGTGACGAGCCGCGGGTTCGAGGAGACGATCCGGGAGATCGAGGCGCGCGCCGGGCGGCGCGAGGAGATCAGCATCGATCTGGTGGCGCTGCCGGAGGGCGAGCTCGGCGACGGCCCGCGCGTCACGCAGTGGTACGAGGAGCCCGTCACGTGGATCGCGGTCGGCGGCGGTGCGGTCGCGATCGCGATCGTGATCGCGGTGGTCGCGGTCGTGACGTCGGGCTCGTCGACGTCGCAGCTCGATCAGTTCTGCGCGCCCGGTTGCATCCGCCACGACACGCCTTGGTGAGCGCGGCGCGCGCTTGACCCGCGCCGCCCGCGCGCGGTAGGCGCACGGCATGGCGAACCAGGTCGAGCGCGAGATCGAGGCGGCGGGTGGATCCGTGGGCGTTCGCGCGGAGCGCCGCGGCGCGCTCGCGATCTGGACGATCGATCGTCCCGATCGGCGCAACGCGCTCTCGCGCTCGGTGGTGCGCGAGATCGGCCGGCTCGCGCGAGAGGCCGCGAGCGATCGCGCGCTGCGCGCCGTGATCGTGACCGGCGCCGGGGATCAGGCGTTCTGCGCGGGCGCGGATCTGAAGGAGCGCCAGGGCATGGTCGAGGAGGAGGTGCGCGACTTCCTGAGCCTCTACCGGGTGTCGCTGCGCGAGCTCGATCGCCTGCCGGTGCCGGTCGTCGCCGCGATCGACGGCGTCGCGTTCGGTGGCGGGCTCGAGCTCGCGCTCGCCTGCGATCTGCGCATCGCGTCGCGCACCGCGCAGCTCGGGCTGACCGAGACCTCGCTCGGCATCATCCCGGGGGCAGGCGGCACGCAGCGGCTGACGCGTGAGCTCGGGGCGGCGCGTGCGAAGGAGCTGATCCTGTTCGCGCGGCGGCTCTCGGCCGAGGAGGCGCTCGGCTACGGGATCGTGAACCGGCTCGCGGAGCCGGCGCAGCGCGCGCTCGACGCCGCGATCGAGTGGGTCCAGCCGCTGCTGAGCGGCGCGCCGATCGCGATCGCCGCCGCGCTCGTCGCGATCGACGCCGCGGGTGATCTGCCGCTCGAGGAGGGGCTGTCGGTGGAGCGCGCCTGCTACGAGCGGACGCTGGCCTCGCGCGACCGGCTCGAGGCGCTCGAGGCGTTCGCGCAGAAGCGGAAGCCGGTCTTCAAGGGAGAGTAGGGGGCTCGTCGGGCGCGGCGCCCGGCTCCGGCTGCACGCCGTCCTCCGGCTGCTCGCCGCGCTCCGGCTGCTCGCCGCGCTCCTCGGCGTGCCGTGCGCGCTCGCGCAGCACGTACGCCAGCACCTCGGGGATCACCGGCTCTCGCGCCAGGCGCCCGATGTAGAAGCGCGCCAGCCACTCGTTGCCCTGCGCGAGCTGCACCGCGGCCGCGCGCTCGAGGCGGTCGTCGGGAATCGGCTCGAGGTCGAGCGCCCGCGCGAGCACGTACGTGACCGCGTCGCGATAGCCGTCGCCGGCGAGCTCACCCGCGAGCTCGCGAAGCGGGATCGACTGCTCCATCCTCACCAAGAACCGCTGCCCGATCGACGTCGCGCGCGAGGGCGACAGCCCGTACCGGCGCTCGTCGCGCTGCGCGAGCGCCGACAGGAACGCAGCGTGCCCGGCGCGCACCTCCGGCGCGATGTCGATCGCCTCCTGGTACGCGCGCAGCGCGCCCGCGATCTCGCCCGCCTGCCGCCGCGCTTCGCCGAGCTTCAGCCAGGCGACGTA
>JALYRN010000624.1 GCA_030855295.1 Myxococcota bacterium
GAGCGAGACCGCGCGATCGAACGCGAGCGCGTGCTGCGCGCGCTCGGCGGCGCGCAGCTGGAACGGAAGCGCCCGCGCGGCATCGCCGCCGCGCGCGAGATGCTCCGCGATGGTCTCGGGATCGGCGTTCCGCTCGCTCGAGAGCGCGTCGCCGAGGCCGGCGTGCAGGGTGCGGCGGCGGGCCGCGTCGACGCGCGCCGCGACGACCTCGCGAATTCGATCGTGGTAGGCCTCGACCTCGACGCCCTCGCCGTGGCGCGTGCGGAGCAGCGACTGCGCGCCGAGCAGGCGCAGTGACGGAAGGAGATCGCGCGACGAGCCGCACGCGCGCGCGAGGACGCGAGGCGGCAGCGGCAGGCCCGCGACGCAGGCTGCCTCGAGGAGGGCTCGCGCGTCGTCGGGGAGCTCGCCGACCCGCGCCGCGATGACGTCGTCGAGCGTCGTCGCGCCGGTGTCGCGCGAGCTCTTCTGCGCGCGGGCCCGATAGCGCGCGAGCTCGGCCAGGAAGAAGGGGACGCCCGCGGCCTCTCGGACGATCTGCGTCGTGCGCTCGGCGTCGTCGTGCGGGCCGAGGATGCTCCGCGCGAGCGCGGTGCTGTCGGCGGCTGCGAGCGGACGGAGGTCGAGATCGACGGGGCGCGGCATGCTCGCGCGGAACGCGCGGACGACCTCGCTGTCGGCGGCCTCGGAGCGCACGCTGGCGACGAAGAGCAGGCGGTCCGCGGAGCGCCGGTCGACGAGATCCGCGGCGAGGCTCGCGCTGTCGACGTCGCCCCACTGCAGATCGTCGATCGCGATCACGACCGGCGCGATGCGGGAGAGGCGGCCGAGGATGGTGCGCGCGGCGTGCGCGGCGCGGGCACGTACCTCGCTCGGATCGAGCGACTCCGCGGGCGGGGGCAGGTCGGCGATCGCGTCGACGGCGCGCAGCACCGGGAACAGCACCGCGAGGGCGCTCGCCTCCTCCGGCACGAGCTCGGCGACCACCGTCCCGGGCATGCGGGCGAGGCGCGCGGCGAGCACGTCGACGACGTTGTCGAGCGTCTTGAACGGCACCTGCTCGCGCTCGTAGCAGCGCCCTGCCAGGACGATCGCGCGTCCGTCGCGCTCGAGCTCGTCGACGAAGTGGTGCACGAGCGCGGACTTCCCCATGCCCGAGGGGCCGCGCACGAACACGCTGCGAGGTCCGCCGCCCGCGGCCTCTTCGAAGAGGAGGTGGAGGGTCGCGAGCTCGGCGCCTCGTCCGACGAACGCGGCCTCGGGCGTCGTCGCGTCGGACTCGTTCGCCGCCGGTGCGCCCGCGAGCCACGCGCGGATCGCCGCGCCGCCGGCGCGCTGCGCGGGATCGCGCTCCAGCAGCGCGGCGCAGAGCGCGTCGAGCTCGGGCGGAACTCCCGACGCCATCGACGACGCGCGGGGCGCGTCTCGCTCGAGCTTCTGCGCGAGCGTCGCCCAGAACGAATCGCCTCGGTGCGGGAACCTCCCCGTGAGCGCCTGGAAGATCATGACGCCGACCGAGTACCAGTCGGCGGCCGGCCTCGGCGGCATGCCTCGCACCACCTCGGGCGCCACGTACTCGGGCGTTCCCTCGATCATCTGCGCGGCGGGCCCCTCGCGCCGCGGTCGCTCGCGCACGAGACCGAAGTCGAGCACGACGACCCGGCCCTCGGGCGTCACGAGCACGTTCGAGGGCTTGAGATCGCAGTGCAGCTTGTTGCCTCGGTGGAGCGCCTCGATGCCGTCGACCAGGCCGTCGAGCGCGCGCCGCAGCTTCGCGAGATCGGCGATCGGTGCCGGGAGCGACGTCACGCTCTCGCCGTCCTCCCCGAGGTCGTCGAGCGTGATCGTGTCGACCGCGTCGTGGCTCGCAGCGTCGTGGCTCGGGCCGTGGTCTCCGACGGCCTTGCGGCGGATCCCCGTTCGGCGCGCGGCCCGCGTGGTGATCAAGAGGTCGCGCGCGCCGGGCCGCGGCAGCGCCGCGACCCACGCGTCGAAACGCACGCCCTCGACCGCCTCCATCGTGAAGAACCAGCGGCCCTCGTCGGCGAAGAGCTCGTAGAGCTCGACCAGGTTCGGATGTGCGATCTGCGCCAGCGCGCGGAACTCGTTCTTGAGGCGGGCGAGGTTGGTCGGATCGGCGTTGACGAGCGTCTTGAGCGCCACGCGCATGTCGCGCTCGCGATCGTGCGCGAGGTAGACGATGCCCATCCCTCCGGCTCCGAGCGAGCGCTCGATCGCGAAGCGGCTCGAGCCCTCGAAGGCGGTGGCAGCGGCGTTCATCGCGCGATGATCGACTGATGGCGCTCCGGGCTCAAGCCCATCTCGGATCGCGCTCCGCGCTGCGGCGCGTGTCCGACCGGCTCGCCGCATCGAATGCAGGTCGCCCGCGAGCTACGCTCGATCGCAGTGCGCGAGACGAGAAGCGATGACTACGATCGAGGCAGCGCTCGCGCGCTGCTGGTGATCGCGCTCGTCGCGCTCGGATCGACAGGATGTTACCTGTCCCACGAGCGAGGGCGGGACGGCGCGGTGCGAGACGGCGGCACGCGCGACGGCGCGGCGCGAGATGCCGCGCGTGACGTCGGCGTGCCTGATGTCGGCGTGCGAGACGCTGCGCACGTACCGGGAGAGCCGTGCTCGGCGACTGCGCCGTTGATCCGGCTCGATGATCTCGCGGCGGGGATCGGGGATCCCGCGTGCCGCTCGATCGAGATGCGCGGCGGGCGCGAGGTGGTGTGCGCGGGGATCGACGTGGAGCCGTTCCGGATCGAGAACGGGGCGGGCGGCAACACGCTGTTGATCCACGTGACGGTGCTCAACGAGCCGCCGCTGATCCCGGGCTCGCCGTATCGCGTCGCGCTGCGCTCGTTCTTCCCCGAGACCTGCGAGTGCATGGGCGGAGGCTGGGCCGAGAGCGACGTGAGCCGCACGCACACGTGGATGACCGGGTCGCGCGCGCTCGAGGTCGGGCTCGCGAACGAGGCCGCGCTCTATCGCGTCGAAGCGTGCTCGATCGACCTGCCGCGGAGCGGTGGGTGAGGCCGACGACGCGCGACGACGAAGGCGACGAGCGCATCGACGCCGGCTACGATCGAGCGATGACAGCCACTCGAGTGAGCCTCGTGCTCGCCTTCGTCGTCGGGTGCGGCACGTCGCAGGCCGATCCGGTGCCGACATCCACCGTGGTGTCTCCACCCGAGCCGCAGCGGGCCACGGCGAGCGACCCGGCGCCCGAGCCGGAGCCTGCCGCCGCCCCCATCGGCGCGGACGGTACGGTGGTCGACGGGATGTGGGCCCCGCTGGGGTGGACCGGCGCCCCCGACGCGTGCGCGGTCGACGGCGACTGTATGGCGAACACGCTCCCCGACGCCTCGAGCCCGTGCTGCAACGACCCGAGGACGCTGCGCCCGCACTCCGGCCGCTATCGCGCGGCGGTGCAAGCCTGGCGGAGCGCGCAGTGCCGCGACGTCAGGTGCCCTCCGCCGCCTCCCCCGGCCATGCCGGAGGGCTGCGCCCTCACCGCTCGCTGCGACCAAGGCGTGTGTCGCGACTCGTGCTGAGCGCGGCAGGCGGCTCGCGCGTCGTGCCGACGCCCGCCGAGAGCCCCTGCGCGAACGCGACGAGCTCGTCGCGCAGCGGTCGGGGCATCAGGTAGTCGGATCCGTTGCGCCGCACGCGCGGGCCGGCGGCGACGATCTGCACGTGACCGCTCGCGAAGAACTGCACGTCGAAGCGATGCGCGCCCTGCGCGCTCCAGTGCGCGGGGACGTGGAACACGCCGAGCGAGAGATCGGCGTCCTGCGGGCGATAGCCCTGCGTGCGAGCGCTCTGGACCAAGCGCTGGAAGGCCTCGGGCGAGGGCGCTCCGACCACGCGTCCGATCACGACCGGCGGCGTGCGCGCCATGCCCGCACAGCCGGCGGTCACGATCGCGAGCGCCAGCGCGAGGAGCACGAGCCCGGGAGATCGGGTCGTCATCAGAAGTCGACGCGCATCGCTGCGCCTCCTTCGGAGTCGGACGCGTAGGGCGCGAACGAGATGCGCGCATCGCCGACCGCGACGCCCGAGACCACCTCTTCGGTCTGGAAGATCACGGCGTGCAGCAGGATCGACAGGCCCGCGAGCTGGATGATGCCGACGATCGGACCGACGATGATGCCCAGCACGGAACCAGTCCTGCTCCCGTTGAACTTGCCGGCGAGCATGCCGCCGGCGACCGGGACGAACGCGGTCGGCCAGGTGTCGCAGCCGACCGAGCTGCCGCCGAACCCACCGCCGAACGTGCTGCAGTTGCGCGCCGACTGATCGATCACGCCGATCAGGATCGCGCTGACGTATCCGGCGGCGAAGAACGACAGCCCCGTGACCAGCAGGCCCTGGTCGGCCCCGCGGACCACGCGCGGCTCGAGGATCGCGAGCGAGAGATCGGGCGCGGCCGGCCAGAGCAGGCCCGCGGTCCGCGGCGTCGCGCCGCCGTACCCACCCGCCCACGTCGCGGGCACTTCGGCCCCGCCGACGGGCGGCGGAGCGATGGGGCCCGCGC
>JALYRN010000625.1 GCA_030855295.1 Myxococcota bacterium
TCGCCGTTCCGCGCCCGCTGGCACGCGCGCAGCGAGGGGAGGGCGAGGGCGCGCCGCTCGTCGTGATCTCGAACCGTCTCCCCGACGCGCCGGTCGCTGCTGCGGGCGAGAGCGAGCGTGCGCGCAACGTCGGAGGGCTCGTGTCGGGGCTCGGGCCTGCGCTCGATGCGCGCGGCGGCGTGTGGCTCGGCTGGAGCGGCGGCCGCCACGCCGACTCGCTCGACCTCGCGATCGACGAGGTGTCGCGCCCGGTGCGCGCGTCGTTCGACTTCCGGCCCGAGTGGCACTCGCGCTTCTACAACGGCTTCGCGAACCGCAGCCTCTGGCCGATCTTCCACGGGTTCCCGGGGCGCGCGCGCTACGACGAGGCCGAATGGAAGGCGTACGTCGAGGTGAACGACGTGTTCGCCGAGCAGGCATCCAAGCTCGTCGCGCGCGACGGAACGGTCTGGGCGCACGACTATCATCTGCTGCTCGTCGGCGCGGCGCTGCGGCGGCGCGGGCACACCGGTCGCATCGGGCTCTTCACGCACATCCCGTTCCCGCCACTGGATCTCTTCGAGACGATCCCGTGGGCGCGCGAGATCATGGCGGCGATGCTCGAGTACGATCTCGTCGGGTTCCACACGCGGCGCTACGCATCGAACTTCGCGCGCTGCGCGGAGGAGCTGGTGGTCGGCGCGGCGGCGACCGATCGCGGCGTGCGCTTCGCGGGGCGCGAGGTGCGGGTCGGAGCGTTCCCGCTGGGCATCGACGCGGCGCCCTTCGAGGATCCCGAGGACGACGGAAGCGAGACCGAGATCGCGGCGCTGCAGGAGGCGCTCCAGGGCACGAAGCTCGTGCTGGGCGTCGATCGTCTCGACTACTCCAAGGGCATCGTCGAGCGGCTCGAGGCGTTCGGGCGGATGCTCGAGCTGCATCCCGAGTGGCGCTCGCAGGTGTCGCTGGTGCAGGTCGCGGTTCCGTCGCGCGCCGACGTGCCGGAGTACGCCGAGCAGCGCCGCAACATCGAGACGCTGGTGGGCCGCATCAACGGCGAGCACGGCGAGGCGCACTGGGTGCCGGTGCGGTACGTCTATCGCTCGTACGGTCGCTCGCAGCTCGCGCGTCTCTACCGCGCGGCCGACGTCGGCTACGTCACGCCGCTGCGCGACGGGATGAACCTCGTCGCGAAGGAGTACGTCGCCGCGCAGGATCCGGCCGACCCCGGCGTGCTGCTGCTCTCGCGCTTCGCGGGCGCGGCCGACGAGCTCGACGGCGCGGTGCTGACGAACCCGCACGATCGCGAGGGGATGGCGCGCGACCTCGGGCTCGCGCTCGAGATGCCGCTCGCGGAGCGCGTCGAGCGACACGCGCCGATGCTGGCGCGCGTGCGCCGCAACACGCCCGAGCTCTGGGCGGACGCGTTCCTGAAGGAGCTCGAGCGCCGCGACGAGTGAGCGAGGCTACTTCACGACGATCGTGAGGATGCGTCCCGGCACGTACTGCTGCTTCACGAGGGTCTTGCCCTCGAGGTGACGCGCGACGTTCTCGTCGCTCCTCGCGGCGTCGAGCACGACCGACTCCGCGGCATCGACCGCGACCTTCACGCGGCCGCGCACCTTGCCGTTGACCTGCACCGGGATCTCGACCTCGCTCTCCGCGCACATCGCGGCGTCCCACGTCGGCCAGGGCGCGCGCTGGATGCTCGGCGCGTGTCCGAGCCGCTCCCAGAGCTCCTCGGCGACGTGCGGCGCGAGCGGGTGCACGAGCTGCACGAGCACCTCGCAGGCACGCCGCGGCGGGCTCTCGAGCGCGTAGAGCTCGTTCACGAGCGTCATCAGCGTGCTGATCGCCGTGTTGAAGCGGAGCGCCTCGATGTCCTCGCTCACCTTCCGGATGGTGCGGTGGAGCGTGCGCTCGAGCGCCTCCGCCGGCGGCGCCGCGTCGACCTCGCGCGTGCACACGTTCCACAGCCGATCGAGGAAGCGCCGCACGCCCGAGATGCTGCTGGTCGACCACGGCTTGGTCGCCTCGAGCGGCCCCATGAACATCTCGTAGAGGCGCAGCGAGTCCGCGCCGAACTGCTCGATGATCGCGTCGGGGTTGATCACGTTGCCGCGCGACTTGCTCATCTTGTGCGCGCGCGCGTCGACGACGCACGTCGGATGCGCCTTCAGCACGAAGTCGTTGCCGCGCTTCTCGACCTCGTCTTCCTTGACGCGGATCGGCTGCACGCCGCTGCCGTTCCGGCGATCGAGGTGCTCGGTGCCGCCGACCGTGTCCGGCTTCTCGATCACGTGCTCGCGGCTGACGTACATGCCGTCGGCCGCGACGTACGCGGTGTGCTCGATCTCGCCGAGGATCATCCCCTGGTGCACGAGCCTGCCGAACGGCTCCTTCACCGGAACCAGCCCCGCGTCGTAGAGCACCTTGTGCCAGAACCGCGCGTACAGCAGGTGCAGCACCGCGTGCTCGGCGCCGCCGACGTAGAGGTCGACCGGCAGCCAGCGCTTCGCCTTCTCGGCATCGAAGGGCGCGTCGGCGTTCCGCGGATCGAGGAAGCGCAGGTAGTACCAGCACGAGCCCGCCCACTGCGGCATCGTGTTGGTCTCGCGCGCGAACCACTTCCCGTCCTTCTGGAAGAAGCGCCAGTCGACCGCGCGCGCCAGCGGCCCCGCGGGATCGTCGCCCGGCTTGAAGTCCTCGAGGTCCGGCAGGCGCACCGGCAGCTCCTCGCGTGGCACCGGGATCGCATGCGCGTGATCGATCGTGAACGTCGCGCCGGGCGCGCGCGGATCACCGTCGCACTGCACCGGGAAATAGATCGGGAAGGGCTCGCCCCAGTAGCGCTGACGCGAGAAGATCCAGTCGCGCAGCTTGTACTCGACGCGCTTCTTGCCCTGCCCGCGCGCCTCGAGGTCGGCGGTGATCTTCTCTTTGAACGCCGCCGTCGTCAGCCCGTCGTATGCGCCCGAGTTGCACGCGACGCCCTCGCCCGCGAGCGCCTCGGTCAGCGGCGCGGCAGCATCGCCGCCCGGCTCGCACACCACGCGCACGATCGGCAGCCCGAGCTCGCTCGCGAACTCGAAGTCGCGCTCGTCGTGCCCCGGCACCGCCATGATCGCGCCGGTGCCGTAGCCCCAGAGCACGTAGTCCGCGATCCAGATCGGCACGCGCGCGCCGTTCACCGGGTTGATCGCATACGCGCCGGTCGGCACGCCGGTCTTCTCCTTGGTGCTGCGGCGGTCGAGCTCGCTGCGCCCCTTCGCGCGCGCGACGTAGGCGTCGACCTGCACCTGGTGCTCGCGCGTCGTGATCTTCGCGACGAGCGGGTGCTCCGGCGCGAGCACCATGAAGGTCGCGCCGAACAGCGTGTCGGGGCGCGTCGTGAACACCTCCAGGTGATGCTCGGCGTGCGCTTCGATCTCGAAGCGCACCTGCGCGCCCTCGCTGCGGCCGATCCAGTCGACCTGCATCACGCGCGTGCCCTCGGGCCACTGCACCAGCGAGAGATCCTCCAGCAGCCGATCCGCGTACTGCGTGATCCGCAGCATCCACTGCCGCAGCGGCACCCGCTTCACCGGATGACCACCGCGCTCGCTGCGCCCGTCCTTGACCTCTTCGTTCGCGAGCACGGTCCCCAGCGCCGCGCACCAGTTCACCGGGATCTCGTCCTGGTACGCGAGCCCGCGATCGAACAGCTCGAGGAAGATCCACTGCGTCCACTTCACGTACCCGGGATCGGTCGTGTCGACCTCGCGCTCCCAGTCGTACGAGAAGCCGAGCATCTTCAGCTGCCGCCGGAACGTGTCGATGTTCGCGGCCGTGGTGTCGCGCGGGTGCGTGCCGGTGTTGATCGCGTGCTGCTCTGCCGGCAGCCCGAACGCATCCCAGCCCATCGGGTGCAGCACCGCCGTGCCCTTCGCGCGCAGGTAGCGCGAGACGATGTCGGTCGCGGTGTAGCCCTCGGGGTGACCGACGTGCAGCCCCGATCCCGACGGGTACGGGAACATGTCGAGCACGTACGCCTTCGGCTTGGCGGGATCCTCGTCGGTGCGGAAGGTGCCGTCCTTCTCCCAGAAGGCCTGCCACTTCGGCTCGATGTCGGCGGGGACGTAGCGCTCGCGTTCGTCGGAAGACATGGGGGCGATCGAGTAGCACGCGAGGCCGCACGAGAGCGAGGGCTCGACGGCCTACGCTCGCGAGCAGCGTCTCGCGAGCAGCGCGCGCGCGATCAGAGCCCCGTCTGCGAGGTGCCGACCGCCGGCCGCATGTCGGCGCGCACGCGGCGGTTGGCATCGGCGCGGAGCTCGATGCGTCGATCCTCGTATCCGGGCGCCTGGATCTCGAGGACGTGATCGCTGCCGCGACGCAGGCGCAGGGGCAGCGTCGCGCCCGGCAGGCCGTCGAGCCGCAGCTGCGCGCGCGGCGGCACTCCATCGACGTCGATCACCACCCAGTCGGCCGTCGCGCTGGGCGTGTCCGCGCCCGTGCTCGTGCCCACCGGCGACGGCGATGCGTTCGGCGCCGCGCTCTCGCCGGGGCGCACCAGCGTGCGC
>JALYRN010000626.1 GCA_030855295.1 Myxococcota bacterium
ACGCCAGGCCGTGCGCGACGAGCGTCGAGCCCTCGGGCGGTCCCGACGTCGCGAACGCGACGCGCTGCGCGGCGACCAGCGCGAGCTCCTTCGGGCGCATGCCGGCGGCGACGCGGACGGCCGGTGCGAGCGAGCGTGCCGCGAGCTCCGCGCGCACGAGCGGCCACACCGCGGGAAAGAGGTGAGCATGCTGGTGCGCGTTGACGAACCCCAGCGTCAGGCCCAGCGAGGCGAAGCGATCGAGCTGAGCCCCGACCTCGAGCCGGATCGCCTCGAGCATCGACGGTCGCCGTACGATCGCAGCGAACAGCGCGGGCCACGCGGCGGGGAGCCGGCCGTCGCGGTCGAGCAGCGCGCGCAGCGGCTCGGGGCGCAGCGGTCGCTCGCCGATCAGCACGAGGTGCAGCCCGGTCGTCACGTGGGCGCGGAGGGCCGCCACGTGCTCGAGCGCGGCATCTGCGTGCACCATCACCGCGACCGCGTCGAGCCTTCGTGCGCGCGCGAGGTCGACGATCACCCGGTCGTTCTCGGCGCGCAGCCCGAAGTCGTCGGCGGTGACGCACACGCGGCTCACGACATCGGCCTCATCGCGACGTGCTCGCGCGCTCCCGATCGCTCGCGACGGGATCGACGCCGGGGCGCTCCGCTCTCAGGCGGCTCACGGTGCACGCGTCGACGACCAGCAGATCTCCGCCCGAGAGCCAGTGGACGTCGCGCAGGCCCGGCCCGAGCCGGTACGTCCGCACGACCGAGAGATCCTCACGCGACAGCACGACCACCGTCTCGTCGTCGGCGGACGTGACCGCCAGCGCGCGACAGTCGGGAGAGAACGTGATCCGGCGCGGCGAGCGCGCGGCGCCGCTGCGGACGAACGCGTAGTGGCCGTGCACGTCGCGCTCGAAGAGCCGGACCCGGCCCGCGAGGTCGGCGACGGCGACGGCGAGGTCATCGGGACAGATCGCCACGCCACCGGCGCACATCGCAGCGGGCTGGCGCTCGCGAATCGTGCCGGACACGGTGTCGATCACCGTGAGCTCGGTGGTGCTGATCCCGACCAGCTCACCCGCGCCCGCGGGCACGAGCTGGAGGTAGAAGAGCCCGAGCTCGTGGCGCTGCGAGGGGCGCCCGTCGATCGGCACGCGGAGGAGACTGCCCGACGCGAGCTCTCCGACGAACACCGAGCGGGTCGTCTCGTCGTACACCGCGTCGAGCGCGTCGACCTCCCAGGGCTCCCTCACGTCGAGCAGCGACGTGGTCGTGACCTCCTCGTGATCGCCGACCCAGCGAACCCCTCGGACGTCGTCGCGGTGCGCCAGCCACGTGATCCCCTCGCCCTCGGTGCCCTCCCAGTAGTTGCCGGCGGCCGACGAGGGCCCAGCGATCCGCAGCCGACCATCGGGCTCGCGCACCACCCAGTGCGATCGCCCGCCCTCCGACGTGAGCAGCAGCCGCGACTCGCCGACGGGCGTGACCGAGTAGTGGACCGGAGAGAGATGCGAGGGACGAAGCCCCACGGGGCGCTCCCCGTCGTTCGACGCGCACCGCGCGACGAGTCGCTCGCTCCCGCCCGCCAGCTCGGCCGCCCACCGCTGGTGCGTCGTCGCGGTGGGGTGGAGCGCCATCAGCATCGGCAGCGCCGCCGTGCCGCGGAGCCACGGCCTCGCTTGCGCGGCGATCGCGCACAGCGAGATCAGCGCGAGGAGCGACAGCGGCCCGAGGCCGACGATGCCGTGCGGCGCCAGCGCGAGGGCGAGGACGAGCGGCGGGATCGTCAGCGGCGCCCAGACGAGGCGGATGCGCTCGGCGCGCGCGAAGGCGACGACGATCGGCGTGACGATCAGCAGCGAGCGCAGCGATGCGATCGCGGCGTCTCCGACGGTCGGCGGATCGATGCGCGCGAGCGCGAGCGACGCGAGCACGGCGTCCAGGCCCGCCTCGGCGATCGCGGCGTAGAGGCGGACCGGCGCGACCCATGTGAGCACCATTGCGGCGACGGCCGCGATCGCGACCTCGAGCCACGCCGCGCGGGGCATCTGGAGCCGGCGTGACCGATCGTCGGGCGAGGCCTCAGACCTCGCGCGGCTGGGCACGTTCGTCTCGCATTCGTCCCGTCGCGCGAAGCGCGCTCGCGAGATCGCGGACCGTCTGCTCGAGCGGCCGCGACGGAGCGAATGCGATCAGCTCGTGCAGGAGCGACAGGTTCGGCACGCGCGTGCGCACCTCCTCGAAGCCGCTGGGGTACGCCGACTCGTAGGGCACCTTCACGATCCCGGTCTCGCCCACGCAGCGCGCCACGAGCGCCGCGAGCGACTCCACCGACACCGGCCGCGGCGAGCCCACGTTCACCACGCGACCGCGGGCGGTCGGCGTCGAGACCAGCCGCACCAGCGCCTCGGTCACGTCGCGCACGTCGCAGAAGCAGCGGGTCTGCAAGCCGTCGCCGTGGATGGTGAGCGGCTCTCCCGAGAGCGCCTGCGCGACGAAGCGCGGGAGCACCATCCCCTGCGCGGCGCTCTGGCGCGGGCCCACGACGTTGAAGAGGCGCGCGACGACCACGGGCAGGCCGCCGGCATGCGCGGCGAGCGCCAGGTGCTCGCTCGCGAGCTTCGCCGTGGCGTATGCCCATCGCGTCACGCTCGGAGGCGCGAGCACCGGACGGTCGTCCTCGCTCAGCGCACCCTGCTCCCGCGGCCCGTACACCTCGGAGCTGGATGCGATCAGCGTCGGGCGCGCTCGGCGCCTCGCGTGCTCGAGCACGATCTGCGTCCCTCGCACGATCGTCTCGATCGCGCGCGCGGGATCGCGCAGCACCATCCCGACGCCGACCGGCGACGCGAGGTGGTAGATCTCGTCGGCGCGCGCCACGAACTGCGCGACGACGCCGTCGTCCAGCACGGATCCCACGACGAGCTCGACCGCATGGCGCGGCGAGACCGCGTCGAGGTTCTCCTCTCGACCAGTGCTCAGATCGTCGAGGACCACCACGCGATCGCCCCGCGCCACGAGCCGCTCGACGAGGTGACTGCCGATGAACCCAGCGCCGCCGGTGACCAGCGTCATCGTGCCAGTGGGCATCGCGCACGAGAATAGCGCATCGGCCTCTCGCCCGCGCAGCGCGTTCAGCGGCTGAGCCCGCGCTCAGAGGCGGACCGACCGGACACGCTTGTAGACATCCGCCGCCGTGACCAGCAGCCGCGTCATCCCCGAGGCCCACCACCAGTTGATCGAGTAGCTCGCGTCGAGCGAGCGTACGTGGTGCCACCACCCCCCGGGGAGATACAGCAGGTCGCCGGGCTCGAGATCGAAGGTCGCGACGCGTGCGCCGCGCAACCGCGGAAAGCGGGCGAGATCGGGTCGCTCGGGGTCCACCGCGCTGACCCTCGGCAGCTTCGAGAAGAACGAGTGCTCGTAGACGCGCCCGCCTTCGGACGGCGCGAGGATGGTGAAGCGCTTGCGGCCGACCACCTGCGCGAAGAGGTTGTCCGGGAAGTCGCGGTGCAGCGGAGAGACGGTCCCCGGCGCGCTGATCCAGAGCCGGCTGCGGAGCCGCGGACGGGCCCTGCAGAACGCCGGGACCTCCACCTCGTCGAGCGCGGCGCGCAGCGTCGTCTCGAGCGTGGCGATCAGATAGTGATGCGGCCCGCCGGCGCCGAGCACCAGATCGATCGCGGTCCGCACGTCGGTCTCGTGGTACCGGATGCCCACCGCGGGATCGCGCGCGAGCTGACCCTCGACCATCGTCGCGACGCTCGTGCGCTCGTCACCGTGTCGCTGTCGGAAGTGCTCGGCCGACCAGAGACGTCGCGCCGGCCAGTGGTCGATCGCGCCGGTGAGCACGACGGGGCGGCGCGCGCGGACCCAGTCGCGCTCGAACTCGCGCGGTGTCGGTGCAGCGATGCGGACGGGCGGCGCGACGACGTGCATCGTCAGCGACTGATCCCACGCATCCGCTTGAAGAGGTCGGCGCCGAGCGCGAGCGCGCGCGCGGGGCCCTCGGCCCACCACGTGTTCACTGCGATCGTCGGCTCGAGTGAGCGCACGTGGTGCCACCAGCCGGGCGGCACGAAGATCGTCTCTCCGGCGCCGATCTCCGCGATGTGCGCGCGGGCCCTGGCGAAGCGGGGGTGACGCGTCAGATCGGGAGCCTCGGGATCGACCGCCGCCCCGTTCGGAACCGAAGAGAGCGGGCCGTACGGGTGCACCCGGAGCGCGTCGCCGGGCGCGAACAGCAGGAACCGCTTGGCGCCCGAGAGCACCGTGTGCAGGTTGCTCTGCACGTCGAAGTGGAGCGACGAAACCGTCCCGGCCCCCGAGATCCAGAGCTTGGAGACGGGTCGGCTCCCTCGCGCGCACACTGCCGGCGTCGGGAGCGCGTCGCGCATCGGCTCGGGCAGCTCGTCGATCCGCGTCATCAGGTATCCGGGCGCGCGCCCGCGCGCGAGCGAGTCGAGGAACCCACCGAGCTCGGCGTCGTCGAGCACGAGCCCGACCTGGGGATCGCGGAGCACCTCGGCTCCCTCGAGGCGCGCGACCTTCACGCG
>JALYRN010000627.1 GCA_030855295.1 Myxococcota bacterium
CAGTCGCGACGCTGCGTGCGGACGCTGCGCTCGTGCTCGACGACGCCGACCCGCGACCGGCCGTAGAGCGGGTGCGAGCGCTCGATCGGGCGCGCGCGTACGTCGCGAGCAGTGGGGCGTTCGCGGACGAGGTGCGCCGCACGATCCTCGCGCCGCTGGCGCTCGCCGACGCGGCGGAGCGCGGGTCCGAGAGCGCCTGGCGCGCGCTGCTGTCCGACGCCCGCGAGGGGCCCGAGGCGGATCGCGCGCGCGCTGCGCTCGCACGGCTCGAGCGCGCCCGCATGGGGCCGTTCGTCCGTCCCGATCTCCCGCCCGATCACGCGGCGGTCATCGAGGCGCTGGGGCGCGCCTCGATGCGCGGTTCGAGGCTCACCGTGGTGTTCGTTCCGCGGAGCAGCGTGATCATCCCGCAGCAGGTCGCGAGTCGCGTCGGAGACACGCTGCGGCGCGAGCTCGAGCGACACCGCACCTTTCGCGAGCTCGAGGTCGTCGCCGGAAGGCGTGCGCGCGACGGTGATCCTCGGCTCGAGATCGCGTGGTCGCTCACGACGGTCGAGGATGCGTGGACCGACGGAACGGGGCGCGCGCTCGATGGGTTCGAGGCGTCCGCGGAGATCGCGCTCTCGGTGGGTGACCTCCGGTGGGCGCGGCGGGTCGATGCCGTGCCGCGCGCGAGCGGGCTCGACGTGCAGACCTCCGCGTTCGCGAGGCTCCTCGGACCCGACGCCAGCGTGCCCGAGATCGAGCTGGAGATCGCCCGCGACGCGCTCGACCGGCTCGCCACGGCGATCGTGCGCGCGGTGATGCCGCCGCGCTGACGCGAGCTCTCGCGCGGGATCGAGCCTCAGAGCGGCTCTTCGCCGAGGATGCGGTGCGGGCGCGGGCGGTGCGCCTCGACCAGGCCGAACTGCGTGGTCGTGATCTCGCGGATCTTCGCGATGCACTCCTCCGGTGAGTCGGTGACGATCAGGCGCTCGACGTCGTGGGCGTCGACCGTGCGCTCCGCGACCATGGTGTCGCGCAGGAACGCGAGCAGCGGCGCCCAGTAGCTGGTGCCCATCAGCACGATCGGGAACGAGACGATCTTGCGGGTCTGCACCAGCGTCGCGGTCTCGAAGAGCTCGTCGAGCGTCCCGAAGCCGCCAGGCATGCAGACGAACGCGTACGAGTACTTCACGAGCATCACCTTCCGTACGAAGAAGTGATCGAAGAGCACGTACCGATCGACGTACGGGTTCGGCGCCTGCTCGGCGGGCAGCACGATGTTGCAGCCGATGCTCGCACCGCCTGCTTCCTTCGCGCCGCGGTTCGCAGCCTCCATGATCCCGGGCCCGCCGCCGGTCATCACCGTGAAGCCCGCGCGCGCGAGCCCCGCGCCGAGCTCGCGCGCCAACGCGTAGTGCGGATGTCCCTCGGCGAAGCGCGCCGAGCCGAAGACCGTCACCGCCGGCCCGATGAAGTGAAGCGCGCGGAAGCCGCGGATGAATTCGGCGCCGATCCCGATCGCGCGGCGCGTTTCGCGCAGCCGTCCCCGCGGACCCTCGAGGAAGCGGCGCTCGGGCTGCTCGCGGAGCAGCGCGCGATCCATTGCGGCGTCGATCGCAGGATCACCCTCCTGCTCGCCGGGGACCTTGGTGTGGACGGGGGGCGTCACGGTCATGCCTCAGAAGTGGACACGAGGGCGTCGATCGCCACGCGCCGACGAGCGTTGCGCGCGAACGTGACGAACGTCGCGCTGGGTGGCTCGACGAGGGCGCCCGAGCCGACGACAATGCCGCCGCCATGATGCGCCAAGCCTCCGCCGCGAGCCCCGTGATCGCCGTTCAACCCTCGCTCGTCGAGTGTCGCGAGCCCGCGACGCACGCACCGCTCGGCACGGTGCCGGTCGATGGGCCCGACGCCGTCCGTGACGCGGTCGCTCGCGCGCGCGCCGCGCAGGTCCGCTGGGGCCGGAGCACGTTCGACGAGCGACGACAGCTCTTGCGCCTCGTGATGACGCACGTGCTCGAGCACGCCGACGAGCTCTGCGAGCTGATCGCGCGCGACGCCGGCAAGACGCGCGAGAACGCGATGCTCGGCGAGGTGTGGCCGGTCTGCGAGAAGCTGCGGTGGACGATCGCGAACGGCGAGACGCACCTGCGCCCCGAGCGCATGTCGTCCGGGCTCTTCCTCCACAAGAAGGCGACGGTGCTCTACCAGCCGCTCGGCGTGATCGGCGTGATCTGCCCGTGGAACTACCCGCTGCAGAACGTGCTCGGGCCGACGATCCCCGCGCTCTTCGCGGGCAACGGCGTGGTCGTGAAGGTGAGCGAGCAGGTCGCGTGGTCGTCCGCGCGCATCCAGCAGATCTTCGACGAGGCGCTCGACGCGCTCGGCTTCTCGCGCGATCTCGTGCGCATCGTCAACGGCTTCGGGGCGACGGGCGCGGCGCTGGTGCAGAGCGGGGTCGACAAGATCATCTTCACCGGCTCGGTCGAGAACGGCCGGCGCATCGTCGAGGGCAGCGCGGCGAACCTCACGCCGGTCGTGCTCGAGCTCGGCGGCAAGGATCCGTTCGTCGTCTGCGAGGACGCGCACCTCGAGCAGGCGGTGCACGCCGCGCTCGCGGGCGTGTACATCGCGGCGGGACAGAACTGCATGTCGGCCGAGCGCGTGCTCGTGCACGACGCGATCTACGATCGCTTCCTGGCGCGCGTCACCGAGGAGGTCGCCGCGATGCGCGTCGGTGCGTCGCTCGAGGGCACGGTCGACGTCGGCGCGATCGTCTCGCCGCAGCAGCTCGATCTCATCGAGCGCCTCGTCGACGACGCGGTCGCGAAGGGCGCGCGCGCGGTGGTCGGCGGCAAGCGACGCAGCGGCCGCGGGCAGTTCTTCGAGCCGACGATCCTCGTCGACGTGACGCCGGGCATGGCGATCATGCAGGAAGAGCTGTTCGGCCCGGTGATGTGCGTCATGCGCTACCGCAGCGAGGACGAGGCGATCGCGATCGCGAACGGCACGCACTTCGGGCTCGGCTCGACCGTGATGAGCAAGAGCCGCACGCGCGCGCGCCGCCTCGCCGAGCGCCTGCGCGTCGGCTCGTGCACGGTCAACGACTTCGGCTTCACGTACATGGCGCAGGACCTGCCGTTCGGCGGCGTCGACGCGTCGGGCTTCGGTCGCCTCAACGGCCGCGAGGGCCTGCGCGCGTGCACGAACAGCAAGGCGATCCTCGAGGATCGCCTGCCGCTGCACATGCCGGCAAAGCTCTATCCGGTGCAGGAGGGCGTGTACGCGCTCGCGCGAGAGAGCATCCGCGCGATCTACCAGCCGACGATGCGCGGACGCGCCCGCGCCGCGCTCGGCCTGGCCAAGGCACTGCTGACGAAGCGCTGAGGTCCCGCGCCTCGAAAGCCTTCCGAAGCTGTTCCGCAGGAGGCGCGAGTCTCCGGCGCGCGCGTGGTAGCGACCTCCGGACCTGCACGAAGAGCGGTCGTGATCAACGTCGCGGTCGCGCCGACAGCTGCTCGCGGAGCCACCGTTCCCCCTCGTCGCGCGACGCGAACTGACGGCACGGCCACTTGTTCGCGGAGGTCAGCCAGTCGAACGCCGTGACGATCCCGCGCGTGATCGGGCTCGTGATCACGCGCGCCTCGGCGACCGATACCGCCGCGAGGCGGTGCTCGTACTGCTTGAAGACCTCCGACGCGGCCCTGCGCTTGTCGGCGGTGATGCCGAGCGGATCGAACGTGCGCATGTCGATCAGATACGCGACGGGCGTACCCGCGGACGCGATGCGCGCGTACTCCGCGAACGCGCGCCGGTACTCGTCGGCTGCGGGCTCGCCCTCGTAGACGACGTCGACGATCGGCAGGCGTGCGTCGGAGATCGTGATCGACCCCTGGCTCCTCGTCATGCCGACCATATGGAGCGCGGAGCCCCCGCTCCCAAACCGCGCAGCGCTGGCGCTCGATCGCAGGCGCTCAGGTCGGAGGAACGCAGCGACCGATCGGGACGCCACCGACCGCGGGTGTCGAGCTCCATGCGTCGCAGGTGCGCCCCGCTCCGCACCACGCCTCGTCCCCGCCTGCGATCACGGGGCAGTGACGCAGGCACACCAGCGAGCCGCTCGAGAAGTTGCACGCGTGACCCGGCGCACAGTCCTCCGAGCCGGGCACCGTACACGCCGCGCCTGGCACGCCGGTGGGATCGGCGCCGCGGCAGCCCCAGAAGCGAACGCGCGTGATCCCCGCGTCGCCCGCCACGTCGCGCTCGATCCAGTCGCAGGCGTCGCCGGCCGCGCAGCCGTCGCTCGTCACCGGGTTGCACCCCTCGTGGCAGTAGCTCGCGGTGGTGCGGCGCGGTCGCGCGCAGACTCCGCCCGGCGTGCACTGCGCGTCGCTCGTGCACGGTGTGCGGCACGACGGCTGGGTCTCGTCGTCGGTGATGCAGTCGCGCCCGGGACCACACGCGGTCGGCGCGCTCGGCTCGCACGGCTCGTGCGGCGGGTAGTCCACGGGTCCGAACACGCTGCCGTCCAGCTGCGCGCGCGCGTCGAG
>JALYRN010000070.1 GCA_030855295.1 Myxococcota bacterium
CGGCGATCCAGGCGTTCACATCCCGGCGATCCGGGCGTTCACATCCCGGCGATCTCGGCGTTCACGTCCGCGATCCGAGCGTTCACGTCCCGGCGATCTGAGCGTTCACGCGAGCGCGAAATCCGCAGCGAAGCGCAGTCGCACGGCTCGGGTTCTTCCCTCGAGCCTCGCGGAGCCACACAATGCGGCGATGCACCGCCTCTTGATCGCCGGCGCTCTGGTGGCGTGTGGGCCCACGTCGCAGAGCGTAGAAGAGTCAGCGGTAGACGAAGGCCCCCGAGTCGAGGTGGCATCCCTCACCGAACCTGCGGGCTCGACGACCTCAGCTGCTCCGGCGCCTCCCCTTTCGCCGAACGACTCGGACCGATGCCAAGGCTTCGTGCTCACGGCGCTGGAGGCGGGTTGCCCGCCCTTGGCACACGGCGACTGCGCGAGCCGCCTCGCGCTCACGGCCGACGGAACGCTGACACTCGACCCATGGGGTGCGCCTGGGGTGAGCGGGCTGCGCGCTAGCCTTTCGCCGGAGCAGATGCGCGCCGCGTGTGTCACTTTGGCCGCTCCAGAGTTGCAACGAGAGCTGGGATCCTGTGCGGGCGCCAGCGCGAGTGAGCACATGCGCATCGAGATCGGGAATGGCCCGTTCGAAGGCGACACCGGAGCCTGCAACACGGATCCCGTGATGGCCGCGCGTGGAACCGCGATCCACCTCGTGCACGAGCACTTCCCGGATCGCCACCTCGTCTCGCCACCGTTCTGAACGGCGCGTACTCGAAGTCAATTCGAGACAGCCTCTGAGCGGTCGAGGGCGTCAGCCGCGCAGCTTCCGCAGCTCCTCGGGATCCGGCGAGGGCGCGAGCTCGAGCAGGCGCTCGATCGCGTCCGGCGTCAGCGCGCGCGAGAGCTCGAGGATGCGCGTGGTGTGCGCGAGCTCGCCGGCGTCGAAGACCAAGAGCGCGCAGTGGGGGCACGCCTCGATGCGTGCTCCTTCGGCGCCGCCGTCCCACCCGAGCGTCAGACGCACCAGGCGCGTGCTGCAGTCGGGACAGCGATCGTGCAGCGTCTCGCTCTCGCGCACGGCGGGGCTGCGCGCCAGCGAGAAGTCGGTGCCGAGATCGGCCGCGCGCACGATCGAGATGCGACACGCCGCGCATGCCCGCGCGTGCGTCGCGCTCCGGTACGCCCCGCCGCCTCGCCCCGGCAGCGCGTGCTCACCGAGCGCGCCCCCACACCGATGGCACGTGACACCTGCTTCCATCAGACCGGCATGGTGTCAGCACGCCGAGGAGCCCGTCCAGCGCATCACCGCCGTGGTCGCGAGCGCGACGGTCGAGCGCCTGATCGTGCGGCCCACCTGGCGGCGCGCGGGATGCGTCGTATGTGCATCGTATGAGGAAGCGGGCGATCTCGGTGACGCTCAGCCCCGACAGCATCGCGTGGCTCCGCGCGCGGAGCGCGGCCATCGGCGCCCGCTCGATCAGCGAGACGCTCGATCGTGTCGTGCAGGCGGCGCGAGAGAGCGAGTCGGCGATGGCGCCGGCGCGCTCGGCGGTCGGGATGGTGCGACTCCCCGACGATGTTCCGGATCTGGCCGGCGCGGATGCCGACGTCCGAGCGTGGCTCGGAGCACACCTGGAGCCTGTCTGAGCATCGCTGAGGAAAGCAGGAAAAATCTCCTGGTTCCCTGCTTTCCTCAGCGTACTTGCCCGATTCGGCGCGACAGTCTCTCAGTCGCACTCGGGACGTGAGAGAGGTACGGCGACGCGATCGACCAGCGCGTCGATCGCCGTCGAGTAGCTGCTCTGACAGATCGACGCGACGAACGTCTCGGCGCCGCCCTGTTCGAGACCCTGCGCCACCCGCACCAGCCGCCGCGGAGGGAAGGCGACGCCGACGGCTGGCACGTCGCACGACGGTCGCAGCCGCGTCATCGTGGCGGGATCGATCTCCTCGGTCATCTCCGGATGCGCGAGGACCGCGTCGTAGTCGGCGGCCGCCACCGGATCCGCGATCGCCCCGACGGGCACCCCTGCGATCACGCCGTACACGAGGCGTCCGGGATCGTGGCGCAGCCCGAGCAGCCCCGCGTTCCCGCCGATGCCCGCGACGTAGCGCTCGACCGGGTGCGTCGCCTCGGGATACGTGAAGCAGCGCAGGCCGAGCTCGGTGGCGCCGAACGTCGCGCTCTCGGGATCGAAGAGGGCGGGATCCTCCGCGGAGCAGTCCTCCTCGTCGGTCAACACGACGATCGCGAGGACGGAGCTGCCGCGCACCAGCCCGGCGTTCCAGCGATCGGCGTGACCCGACGTCGAACGGAAGAACACCGGCGGCTCGTAGCCATGCATCGTCCATCCCTGCGGGGCCGACGGCGAGAGCGCCTTCAACGTCGCCTCGAGCTGCTGCTCGAACGCGCACCCGGCGTTGCCGGCGGTCGCGACGCAGGCGAGGTCGCTCGCGAACGTCCCGACGTCGTCGCGGGAGCGCTCGAATTCGAAGATCGAAGGATAGGTCGCGATGCACCCCGGAACCGCGGTGCGCCCGCGGGTCACGAGGACACCGTCGTCGCCGAAGTCCGCGCCGTACGTGCCGCGATCGCAGGTCGGCACGTCGTGCCCGCCCACGCCCATGTCGGTCGTCACGACGCCGACATGCAGCGAATCGACGCTGGGAAAGTCGGCCGCTCCGTCCTCGTTCGCATCGCCGCTGGCGAGGATGTCGATCAGACGCGGCAGCTCCGCCGCGAGCGTCGCCTGCTCCTCCGCCATCGTGCTCGAGTTGTCGATCACCAGCAGCAGATCGACCGTGTTCCTCCCGTGGAGAGGCGGCCCGCCCGACGCACACACGCACGCCCCGGCGCTGCAGGTCAGCGCGGGGCCGCTCCCGCCCGTCGTTCCGCAGAGCGTCGCGGGCTCCTCGTCGATCGCTCCGTCGCAGTCGTCGTCGCGGCCGTTGCAGCGCTCGTCGAGCGGCGTACACGCACAGATCGATTCCGCAGCGCTGGTGTCGCAGAGCCAGCCGGTCGCGCAGTCGCCATCACCGTCACAGACGACCGTGCAGAGCCCATCGCCGCACACGCCGCTCGCGCACTCGTCGTCGCCGCCGCATCGAGACCCGAACGTCGCGTCGCTCCGCGCGCACGACGCGCTCGCGAGCACCCACAGCGCGCAGCCGATCGCGCGCCAGCTTCCGAGCGCGCGCATCACTCGCACCTCGGCGCGGTCAGCGGCTCGGCGACCGCGTCGATCAGGGCGCGCGTGACGCTCCCCAGCGAGGCGTCGCAGATCGAGCCGAGCGCGACGTGCGCGCCGGCCTGATCGAGCTGCTGTGCGACGCGCACCATGCGCCGCGGCGCAAAGGCGACGCCGCGCCCCGGGACGTTGCACGACGGCCGCAGCCGCGTCGTCATCGAGGGGTCGATCGACTCCATCATGTTCGGGTGCGCCAGGATCGCATCGTAGTCGGCGGCGCCCGACGCGGGCAGCGCGTCCACGGGGATGCCCGCGATCAGCCCGAACACCAGCCGTCGCGGATCGCGCCGAAGCCCGAGCAGGCCGCCGTGCCCCTCGATTCCCGTGGTGTACCGCTCGACCGGGTGCGTCGCCTCGGGGTACGTGAAGCAGCGCAGGTTCAGATCGGTGCCCGAGAACGTGTCGCTCCCCGGATCGAACAGGTCGGGGTTGGTGACCGAGCAGTCCTCTTCGTCGGTGAGGAGCACCACCGCGAGCACCGAGTCGGCGCGCACGAACCCGGCGTTCGCGCGATCGCCGTGGCCCGACGTGCTTCCGAAGAACACGGGCGGCACGTACCCCGCGCGCGTCCACTCCGTCGGCGTCGAAGGCGAGAGCGCCTTGAGCACGGCCTCGAGCTGCTGCTCGAAGCCGCACCCGCCGGTGCCGACCTGCGCGACGCAGGACACGTCCGCCGCGAACGCGACCGGATCGTCCCCGCGCCGGAACTCGAAGATCGCCGGATAGGTCGCGACGCACCCCGCGATGCCGGTCCGCCCGCGCGTGATCATCACGCCGTCGTCGCCGAACATCGCGCCGAACCTCGCTCCATCGCACGTCGGCACGGCGTGCCCGCCGACGCCCATGTCGCTCGTGACCACGCCGATGTGCAGCGACTCGATCGGATCGAAGTCGACCTCGCCGTCTCCGTCGCTGTCGCCGCTCGCGAGCATCTGCACGAGGCGCGGCAGCGCGGCGGCCAGGCTCGCCTGCTCTTCCGACATCGAGTTCGAGTTGTCGACCATCAGCAGCAGATCGAGATCGTCGGTGTCGCGCGGCGTCGTGTCGGTGCAGCGGCACGCCCCCGCGACGCAGCTGAGCCCCATCTCGCAGAGCGCCTCACCGCCCTCGTCGATCGCTCCGTCGCAGTCGTCGTCGCCGCCGTTGCAGCGCTCGGTCGCCGGCGTGCAGTCGCAGAGCGGATCCGGCCGCTCGGTCGCGCAGCGCCAGCCACCCGTGCAGTCGAAGTCACCCGCGCAGAACGTCGTGCACCGCCCGGCCCCCAGCCCACCGAGCCCCCCGCACACCCCCGCGCCGCACTCGCCGTCCTCGATGCACGGCTCCCCCGTCGACGCCCCCGCGCGCTCGTGGCTCAGCGCGCACGACGCACTCCCCGCAGCGAGCACGAGCACCCCGATCCACGCCCCTGTCCGCATCGCACATCTCCCGCTCGTGATCGCCCCCACGCGCGGCAACCACGCGTGCGTCGCCCGCGCTCGGCGAAATTTCCAAGCTGGGCGCGACGAGCATCGACTGCGCCGGGCTCGGACCGGGTCCTCGGCGTGGTTCCTTGCGGGTATGTCCGATCTGACATATCGCGGCGTGTGAGCGACGAGCCGCTCGTCTGGTCGGAAGGGGTCGCGATGGAAGACGCGAAGCGGAAGAAGCTGGCGGCGGGCGGATGGAAGGTGGGTAGCGCGGAGGAGCTCCTCGGCCTCTCCTCGGCGGAGGCGGGGCTCGTCGAGGTGAGGGTTCGGCTCGCCCATGCGCTCCGCAGCAGCCGAGTTGCGCTCGGGCTCTCGCAGGAGGCGTTCGCGAGCAGGATGGGCTCGAGCCAGTCGCGTGTGGCGAAGATGGAGGCTGGCGATCCGACCGTCAGCATCGACCTCATCCTCAGTGGACTGTTCGAGGCCGGCGCGACGATGAACGACGTCGCGCGCGCTCTGCGAACGAAGGCGCCGACGCCCGAGCGACGAGGCGCCACCAAGAACGCTCCGGTGCGTGGCGTCGCAGCGCGTCGCGCTCGTCGCAGCGCGCCAGCTCTCTCGACCTCGCGATCATGACGATGGCGCGTTGCTGACGAGGATCACCTCCGCGCACCGAGGGGCCGCGCGGAGGTATCCGTTCGCCGCTCGCAACCAGTTCGGTCGGTTGCTGCCCGCGATCAGCTGCACGCCGTGCGAGCGCGACTCCAGCGCCTCGCTGACGCGCGACCACGAGACATCGAACAATCGCATGAGCACGCTTGCCGATCGAGCCGACACCACCGCTCCTCTCGATGTCTGCCGAATCGAGAAGTGCGTCAGTCGGAGCGCGCGGCGCGCGACTACGATGGATGCGAATCAGCCACGGGCAGACCGAGATTGCATTCCGAACGTGGGGAGGAAAGCGGCGCGGCGCGGGGCGAAGACCGCGCGGCGCGCGGGCGGGCGTGCCGCACGCCGCGAGAGCGACGCTGACCGGGCGTGAGCCCGTGCTCGTGACACTGAAGGTTCGGAAGGACGTGTGGAGCCTGCGCGCGCGACGGACGTTCCTGCGCGTGGTCGCCGCGCTCGGTGCGGCGGCCGATCGCTTCGGGATGCGGATCACGCACTACTCGGTGCAGCGGGATCACGGGCATCTCGTCGTCGAGGCGGAGAATCGGCGCGCGCTGGCGCGCGCCATCAAGGGCCTCTGCGTCCGAATCGCACGCGCCGTGAACAGCGCGATGGGGCGCACGGGCTCCGTGTTCGCCGACCGCTATCACGATCGCGTGCTCACGCGCCGCGCTCGCGGCGGTGGGTCGATCCGTGCTCGTCGGCGCCGCTGTTCGACGGATGGTCGTGCGACATCGATGCTCCGCGCGACGGGATCGCGAGAGTGGTCGCGGCTCCGCGGACGTGGTTGCTCCGGGTCGGGTGGAGGCGCGCCGGGGGCGCGATCGATCCCGCGCACCATCCCGGCCGCGCCCCCGCGTGATCGGGGCGGCCAGACCAACTCGCGATGCTGGAGCCCGGATCGTTTCGGTGGGGCGCAAGGAAGCGGGAGCGGTCGTGCTCGTGGGCGCGTCGGAGACCGCAGCCGCGCTCGCGCGCTGAGGCGCGGCACGCGCGTGCCTCGCGAAACCGCGCGTGCGTGCGTCGTGGCTCTCGTCCAGACTCCCGGCGCGCCGAGCGCGCGGGGGATCACCATGCTCCGGGATGATCGCGAGGCTCAGCGGTTCCGCATCGAGACGCTGGAGCGTGCCCTCGAGGACGCGCAGCGCGAGCTCGAAGCGGTTCGAGCCGCGGGTCGCCCAGCCGCGCGCGCACGCGCGTGGCACCGCGTCGCCAAGGTCACGATCGTCGTGGTCGCCATCACGGTGACCGCGCTCGCCGTGCATCATCAGCGCGGGGTGTGGTCGCGGGCGCTCGATGTCGAAGCCGCGGCGCGCACGGGCGCGGAAGCCGATCGGGAACGGTGGCGCGAAGATCTCGCGCGCGCGCGCGTGGAGCTCGCGGCCGAGCGCGCCGCTCGGATCGCCGAGCAGGTCGAGCGGCGGGCTCCGATGGGCGCCGAGGATTTCGGCACGATCCTCTCGCCCGGGCAGTGGCAGCATCGCGTCGCAACCGTCACTCGCGTTCTCGGGAGCGCAGCGGACGTCAGCGTCGAGGAGCGTTGCGTGCTCAACACGCTCCGCGGCGCTCGCTGCGACGTTATTCTCGTGTGCGCCGGGCGGCAGCTCTTTCCGCCGGCGCTCGATCGACCCGACGTCCACTGCGGACCGGAGCCGGCAGGCCCGCGGCTCGAGGCGGACGACCACTCGCTCGTGGTCGACCTCGACGGCGGAAAAGCGCTCTTGCAGCGCCCCGACGTCTCGGTCGAGTGGACGTTCTAGCGGCTCGAGCGCGACCGGACCGTCGCAGCCGAGCGGCGCATCCAGTGCGCCTGCGACGTCACGGTCGCACTCGCTGCGCGTGCGGACGGACCGCGCCCCGAGCGGGCGAGCCGATGCTCGGACGGCCGCTCAAAGCCTGTCCAAAGATCGGCTCGCCCGCTCCGGTCGCTGCCGTCCGCGCGCGCGGCGCGCGCTCCCGTACGCGCCCTCCGGGGCGAGCACTCCCGCTGACTCACTCGAAGCCGTCGAAGAACGCCCAGATCGCCGCGCCGCCGAACGGCGGCCATCGGTGGCCGAGCTCGTAGCTGCACCAGATCACCGGCGCGTCGGCGCGGCAGCCGTCGTAGGACTCGCACTCTCCGGACGTCGGCGTTCGCGTCGACGCGCAGCCGTTCGCCGAGGCGTAGTGGTCGCGGACCCGCAGCGATCCGTACTGGTGGTCGCTGTCGAGCGTTCCGACGCCGGTCCACACGCCGACCGAGCCGACGCACTCGGTCAGCGGGAGCGCGCGGTCGCGCCCGCCCGGCGCGACCGGTGCGATCGCGCGCAGGACGTCACCCCGCCAGCAGCCGAGGTTCGCCGCGAAGGTCGCGCCCGCGCTGAACCCAGCCACGAAGATGCGATCGCGATCGATGCAGTGGGTCTCCTCGAAGGTCGCGAGCAGCCGATCGAAGAACGCGTAGTCGTCGCTTCCCGCGTCCTCGTTCCAGCGCGTCCGGCCGTCGCTCTCGCTCACGAGCGCCTGCGGATACACGAAGATCGCGCCGCCGGCCGCGGGCATCTCGAGCGCGAATCGCTCGCGGATCCCACTCGCATTCCCGCCCGCGCCGTGCAGCCCGAACACGAGCGGCAGCGGCGTGCTCGGATCGTAGCTCTCGGGCACGGACGCGAGGTACGTGCGCTCGACGCCCGCGATCGTCAGCGAGCCAGAGAAGACGCCGACGTCGGCTGCCATCGGGCCGCATCCGGCCGAGGCACGCCCGGTCGGGCCGGCGTCCTCCGACATGCTGGAGGCGTCCGCGGCGGCATCGCTCGACGCGCCGGAGTCGCTGGCATCGACGGACGCGCCTGCGTCGGTCGCTCGCTCACCGGCGTCGGGGGCGACGCTTCCGTCGACGATCGGTGCCGAGAGCTGCTCGCTGCAGCCCGACGACGACACGACCACCGCGAGCACCGCCGCTGCGAAGCGCCTGCTCGCATGCGCGCACGTCATCTGCACCTCCACCAGCGCGCTTCTCGAGCGCGCCGACGCCCTGCAGCAGCAAGGCACGTTCCACGAGAGTACCGCGTTGGATGCGCGCCGACTCCGCTCCGTCGATGGGTCGGTCCAGCCTGGCTCAGGCTTCGCTGAGCTGGGTCTCGACCGTGCGCGCGGTCTGCCGCGCGATCGCGAGCAGCTCGCGCATCGTCGGCCTCTCACCGTCGTTCTCGGGAGGGCCGAAGGCGCGGTTCATGTCGCGCACGATGCGCGGGAGCGAGCGGCGCTTGGGCGCGCGCTCGCTCGAGGGCGCGGCGTCGTAGTCGAGGCGCGCGTCGCCCCACGCGAGGCCCCACTCGAGGAAGCCGGTGCGCGTCGCGAGCTCGCCCGCCTGCTCGGGGCCGACGGCCTTGAGCGCGCGCAGCGTCAGCTCGGCGACGACCTCCTTCGCGCCCGCGAGGTTGGTCTTCATCTGCGCGTAGGTCTCGCCCTCGCCGCGGCGGTTCTGCAGATCGAGGTGCAGATCCGCGAGCGTCGAGGGGAACTGCGGCAGCGGCACGAAGTCGCCCCTCGCCGTGCCGGGCGCGAGGTGCGCCCACGTCTTGAGCATCGACTGCGACTTCACGTTGAGCGCCGCGAACTCGCGCGCGAGCTCGCGGAACTTGCGGTGCTCGCTGGGCGGCACCTTGTAGATCTCGTTGAAGAAGAACTGACAGACGAACGACCAGTAGTGGAAGTTGTCCCAGTACAGCTTCGCCGGCATCACCGCGGGCGAGCCGTTGATGTGGCTGTGACGGCGGAAGGTCGCGGTCGTCACCTCGGTGAAGCCGAGGAAGAACTCGTTCGCGTCGCGCACCCGCTCCGCGAGCTCGTCCGGCGTGCCCTTCGCGTCGGCGCGCACGAGCTCGGTCGTCAGCACGTTCGCCAGCGCGATGAAGTCGCTGCCCGGCGAGTACAGCGGATCGACGAACACCGCCGCCTCGCCGACGCACGCCCAGCGATCGGTCGAGAAGACCTGCTCGCTGGTGTACGCGTAGCGGCGCAGCACCTTGAAGTCGTCCATCCCGATGTCGCGGATCTTCTCGAAGAGCACGGGCTCGTGCTGCTCGATCCACTTCATCGCGCGCTCCGGCCGCGCGAACGTCTCGAACGGATGGTGCTCCTCGCCCGCGACGATGCCGATCGAGTGGTAGCCGCTCGAGAGCGGGATCAGCCACACCCAGTAGCCGACGCCGCAGAGGTGACAGGTCGAGAGCCAGCGGTTCGAGTCGACGTCGCGCGCGTGCCACGCGTGCTCGGACGCCGGCACCAGCGAGCCGACCTCGAGCCGGCCCGTGACGCGGAACCACGCGGCGCTGTGGTGGTGCCCGCTGTCGCGCGTCAGCCCGAGCTTCTTCTGGATCAGCCGCCGCCGCCCGCTCGCGTCGATCACCCAGCGCGCCGAGAGCGTCTGCTTGCGATCGCCGGTCGCGGAGATCGAGATCGTGTGCCGCGCGCCGCTGTCCTTCGGCGCGAGCTCGAGCGCGTACACGTGCCAGCCCTCGAGCAGCGTCGCGCCGTCCTTCTCCACGAAGCCGCGCAGGTCGTTCTCGAAGCGGCCGCGATCGAGCTGGTAGCTCGGCAGGACAGGGTGCTCGCTCGGACCGATCTCGCGGCGCGCCGCCAGCGGCCCCTGGGTGTCGCCGGTGAAGTAGCGCAGACCGTTCTTCACGAGCTGACGCTCGATCAGATAGTCGGTCAGCCCGAGCACCTCGCCGAAGAAGTGCGCCCCGATCTCGACGCTCGACTCGCCGACCTTGTGACACGCCTCCGGCAGCGGCCGCGTCTCCGGCTCGACGACCGCGACGCTCAGCTCGGGCAGCTCCCGGCGGAGGTGCCTCGCGAGCGTGAGCCCCGCCAGACCTCCACCACAGATCACGACGTCGTAGCTGTTCATGGACCCACGCGGGCTGTTCATGGCGGCGGCGCTCCCGACGGCCGACAGCGGCCGCTGAGCATATCCCCGCGCCCTGCCGTGCGCATCCGCCGATTCCCCGGCAATTACCAGGCGTTCCACGAATGGCGGAATGGCTGGCGTGCGGAACCGAAGGCCAATATCCTAGGCCCCCTTCCCGGGGGAACAACGCCCGCCTTGCCCGTAGTGTGAGCACACAAGGGGTGCTGCGTTCGAAGAGCCCGCACCGCCTGCCGCAGATGAATCGCCCCTGCGCGCGAGTCGTCCACGGCCCGCCCCCCGAGCGCGCGCCCCGTCCATGGCCCTCGCCGAACCTCGAGAGATCACCGTGTCCGACGCTCCCATCCTCAGCCGCGACGAGATCTTCACCAAGATCGTCGAGATCCTCAGCGACTCGTTCGAGCTCGATCCGAAGAAGATCTCGCGTGGCTCGACGCTCTACGACGAGCTCGATCTCGACAGCATCGACGCGATCGACATCTTCACGCAGCTGCGCGAGATGACCGGGCGCCGCCCCGATCCCACCGACGCGCGCCAGGTGCGCACGGTCGACGAGCTGATCGACTTCGTGCTCGCCGAGATCGAGAAGGTGAAGGCGGGCGTGCCCGAGGGCCCGACCCAGCTGCCCGGCGGCCCGGGCCCCGCGGGGGGCGACACCCCGTGAGCGGAACGCGCCGGGTCGTCATCACCGGGCTCGGCGTCGACTCGCCCATCGGCAACTCGGACGCCG
This sequence comes from Myxococcota bacterium, assembly GCA_030855295.1. GTDB lineage: Bacteria > Myxococcota_A > Polyangia > Polyangiales > Sandaracinaceae > Sandaracinus. The sequence goes on from JALYRN010000070.1 coordinate 10,963, forward strand.
AGGTCACGCAGTCGCTGCGCACCGGCCGTCACGGCATCGTGCCGATGCCGCAGTGGGGGCACATCCCGGATCTGCAGACGCGGATCGGCGGAGTCGTCACCGGCATCGATCTGATGGCGCACTTCCCGCGTCGCAAGCGCCGCACGATGGGCCTGGTCGCGCTCTTCGCGACGCACGCGACCGAGCAGGCGGTGAACCAGGCGAAGCTCTCGCCCGAGCTGCTCGGCAACGGCCGCTGCGGCATCGCGTACGGCTCGACGACCGGCAGCTCGAAGGAGCTCGAGGACTTCTGCGGGCCGCTCTTCACGAAGCACTCGATGCGCGGCCTCGACTCGAGCGCGTACCTCAAGTTCATGACGCACACGTGCGCCGCGAACCTCGCGTCGTTCTTCGGGATCCGCGGCCGCGTGATCCCGGCGATCAGCGCGTGCACCAGCGGCTCGCAGTCGATCGGCTTCGCGTACGAGGCGATCAAGTACGGGATGCAGGACGTGATGATCGCGGGCGGCGCGGAAGAGCTGCACTACGCGACGGCGGTCACGTTCGATCTGCTGATGGCGACCAGCATCCGCTACAACGAGCGCCCCGATCTGTCGCCGCGTCCGTTCGACGTGAAGCGCGACGGCCTGGTGATCGGCGAGGGCGCGGGCACGCTGGTGCTCGAGAGCTACGAGCACGCGAAGGCGCGCGGCGCGAAGATCCTCGGCGAGATCGTCGGCTTCGGGACGAACTGCGACGGCATGCACGTCACGGCGCCGAGCGAGACCGGGATGCAGGGCGCGATGGAGCTCGCGCTGATCGACGGCCGCGTGCACCCGACCGACATCGACTACGTCAACGCGCACGGCACCGGCACCGAGATCGGCGACATCGCGGAGACCCAGGCGACGTACGCCGTGTTCAAGCGCGACGTGCCGATCTCGACGATGAAGAGCTACACCGGCCACACGCTCGGCGCGTGCGGCGCGATGGAGGCGGTGTTCTGCCTGCTGATGATGCGCGAGGGCTTCATCGCGCCGAACCGCAACCTCGACGAGGTCGATCCGCGCTGCGCCAAGCTCGGCTACGTGCGCGAGCTCCTGCACCGCCGGCCGCGCACGATCATGACGAACAACTTCGCGTTCGGCGGAGTGAACACGTCCCTCGTGCTCCGCCACGTCGACGATTGATCGACTGAAATCGGCTCGCCCGCTCCGGTCGCTACCGTCCGCGCGCGATTGATCGGCTCGCCCGCTCCGGTCGCTACCGTCCACGCGCGAAGCGCGCGCTCCCGTACGCGCCCTCCGGGGCGAGCACTCCTGCAGGCCACGAAGCGCGCGCTCCCGTACGCGCCCTACGGGGCGAGCACTCGTGCTGGGTCAGAACGACGCGCGCAGCTGGAGCGAGGCGCCGTCGGGGCCGAACGCCGGCGTGAGCTGCAGCGCGGAGTCGGGCGACATCAGCTCGGGCGTCGGCGCGCTGCCCCAGTCGGTGAGGAACGCCAGCACGAGGCTGGTCACCGCGAACAGGCCGGCCGTGCCGTAGAGCACGTCGGCGACCAGCGCAGTGTCCCGGATCTCGCGGCGCCGCGTCTCGACGTCGATCGAGCAGTGCGGCGTGTTGCGGCAGGTGGTCGCGTCGGCGTTGAGCGAGAGCGCGTGGATCCCGAAGCCGATGCCGACCGCGAGCGCTCCGACCGCGAGCACGGTCGTGCTGATGAAGGCCGCAGGGTGCAGGCCGCGGAAGTCCGAGAGCTTTCCGAGCTCGAGCGAGAGGCCGACGCTGCGCCGCGCGGGGACCTCGATCTCGCGCCGCGCGGTCTCGTAGCCCGGCGCGCGGATCTCGATCACGTGCTGTCCGGCCGGGATGTGCACCTCGCCGGGCGCCTGCCCGACCTGCCACTCGCCGAGCCAGACCTCCGCGGTCTCGGGCGGCTCGCTGCCCTCGAGCACGATCACGACCGTGCCGAGCAGGCGCTCGAGCGCGCGAAGGCTCGCCTCGACGTCGGCGCGATCTTCGGCCGCGGCGCCGCCCTCGTCGAGGTAGCGCTGGTACATCTGAATCGCGCGATCGTAGCGGTGCAGCTCCTCGTAGGAGCGACCGAGGTTGAACAGGACGAAGTGGCGGTTGGGATGCCCCTCCAGGAGATCGTAGATGCGCTGGAACTCGGCGAGCGCCGCGCGATAGTCGCCCTGGTCGAAGACGCGCTGCGCGTCCTCGAAGCGCTCGAGCGCCTCGCGGTACGCCGGCGTGTCCTCCCCGGCCGATGGCGCGGGCTCGGCTGGCGCGGGCTCGGCTGGCGCGGGCTCGGCTGGCGCGGGCTCGGCTGGCGCGGCGTCCTGTGCGCGCGCTCGTGGAGGGCAGAGCGTGATCGTGCCCGCGAGGAGCGCGAGCATGGCGAGTCGGGTGCGGCCCACGCCTCGTTCTCGCGGATCGGGCGGGCGGCGTCAACAGCCCCCGTTGACCGAGGCTGTTGGATTTCCGTACCGTCACCCTCGATGCGCTCGCACGCTCCTGCCCTCGTGGTGTTCCGGATCGTGGTCGCGCTGACGAGCGCGCTCGCCTCGGGGTGCTCGCTGACGGGGCTCGATCAGTTCGTGTGGCCGGGGTGCGAGCAGTGCGACGCGCTCAACGTCCGCGACGGAATCGATCCCACGACCAGCTGCATGCTCTGGCAGTGCACCGGCGAGGACCAGACGCTCTGCGAGCTCGGCCCGCTCGACTTCGATCGCGACAACCACGTGGCTCTGCACTGCGGTGGCGACGACTGCAACGACCGCGAGCTCGTCGTCCACCCCGGCGCCGACGAGCAGTGCAACGGGCTCGACGACGACTGCAACGACTACATCGACGACGGCTCTCGCGCGCCCGAGCCCGCGATCGCGATCCTTGCGACGACGGGCACCGCCTCGTGGGCGACGTACCGTTCGATGACCGACGAGCTCGTGATGGCGTACGGCACGGGCGCCGGCACCATGGGCGCCGGGATCGAGCGCGTCCGCGAGAGCACGCCGATCACGACGGGCTCGATCGCGCTCGAGCTCGCGTCGACCGCGCCCACCTACGGGCTGACGCAGGAGGAGACCGCGACCGGATGCGCGGTGCGCACATCCGCCGCGTTCCCGCTGCCCTTCTGCAGCGAGGCAGATGCGTGCCCGGCCGGCGAGGAGTGCGTCACGTCGGTCGGAGGGGATCGACTGTGCGGCCGCCCGCTCTCGGCCACGCCCACGGCAGGCGTTTGCAACAGCGACGCCGAGTGCGAGGACGGCATCTTCTGCAACGGGGTCGAGTCGTGCCAGCCGTCGAGCCCGTTCTCGAACGCGATGGGCTGTCGCCCGATGGTCGCGGGCGCGTGCACGGGAGAAGAGGTCTGCGTCGAGGAAGGGCGGCTCTGCACCGACGTGAGCGCGTCGCTGACGCCGTGCGGCATCAGCGACGTCGCGATCGCGCCCGCGGGCGACGACTGGCTCGCAGCGGCGATCACGACCGCGGGATGCGGCCACGGCTCGCTGCGAGTCGGGTACTTCGGGCTGATGCCGCGCGCGCCCGAGTCGCGCTACCCGGCCATCGGTGATGTCGTGCTGCGTGGGGATCGCGGCGGCCTGCGATCGACGAGCTGGACGGGCGTCGACGTCACCGCCGCCGAGCGCTGCCCCGGCCCCGACACGGGTCGCGCGACCGGCGCGCCGC
>JALYRN010000628.1 GCA_030855295.1 Myxococcota bacterium
CCCGCCGGACGCCGAGCGCGGTGACGAGGCCGAGCCGCTCCGCCGCCACGAACGCGAGCCCGCCGGCGATCATCGCGGGCACCGCCCGCTGCGCCCGCCGCCGCCAGATCTCACGCGCGCCCGCGGAGTCGCTCACGGCGCGCTGCATGCCACGGCGCCTACGCCGCCGCACGCGCGAACGCTGACCTCATTCCTGGCGGTGGATCGCGGCCGTCCACGCCGCGATGTCGACCGGGTGCATGCGGCCGGTCGGCGGCAGTCGGCCGTCGCGGCGACCGGCCTCGAGGTCGACCAGGAACTGCTCGCGCGAGAGGAGGGTACCGAGGCACACACGCTCGCGCGTGACGATCTGCCTCTCCACGCGCAGCCGCTCGAGCAGATCGTCCATCACGTACGCGGGCACGTCGCGCGCGAGATCGGGGTAGGCGAACCCGAACAGGATCAGGTGCGACAGGAGCACTCGCCAGAAGCGCCCGTAGCGCCAGACCAGGCGGTTCCAGTCGAGATCGCGCACGCGCGCCGCGAGCAGGTGCGCGACGTCGGCTCCGTCGTAGCGCTCGCGCTCCATCACGAACGACTTCGACCAGATGGTCTCCTCGACGGGACAGAACGCCACGGGCTGCCCCAGCAATGTCCCGGTCGACGCGTGCTCGAACCAGAGGTCGTCGACCGGCGTCGCGCCGTTGCCGGAGTTGTAGATGAGGTCGACGAACTTCCCTTGGGCGTGCGCTTTCGCGAGCCAGTGCGGGAACGCGACCTCGGTCTCCATCCCCGCCGCCTCGAGCGTCGTGAGCGCGCGCTCGAGATCGCGCTCGTGGATGAAGAGATCGAGATCCTTGGTGTCGCGGCAGAGCCCCGTGTGGTGCTGCAGCACGGCAGCGCCAGCGACCAGGAAGGGGACGTGCGCGCGGTGGAGGATGCGCATGACACCCGCGTAGAACGCGAGCTCAGGATCCTCGGGCGGCAACGACGGAGAGACGCGGGACGCCAGTCGCATCGGACGTTCGGACCTCCAGACTGCTGGCGACTTCGCAAGCGCTGGGCCACGCCTCCGCTCCTGCGGACCGTCGATTGCTTTCGATCGTCCGCATGGCTGATCGCCCGGTCCGCATCGCCGCCGTCGGCGACCTGCACTGCCGCAAGACGTCCGCCGGCACCATCGCTCCACTGCTCGCGCCCGTGAACGACCATGCGGACGTGCTCCTGCTGTGCGGTGATCTCACGGACTACGGCACCGTCGAGGAGGCGCACGTGCTCGCGAAGGAGCTCGCGGGGGTGCGCGTGCCGATGGTCGGCGTGCTCGGCAACCACGACCTCGAGGCCGGCGCCGAGGAGCAAGTCGCGGCGGTGCTGGCCGACGCGGGCGTCCAGATCCTCGACGGCGACGCGACCGAGGTCCACGGCATCGGCATCGCGGGCGCCAAGGGCTTCGTCGGCGGCTTCGGCCGCGGCACGCTGGGGCCCTGGGGCGAGCCGATGATCAAGCGCTTCGTGCAGGAGGCGATCGACGAAGCGCTGAAGCTCGAGGCCGCGCTGCAGCGGCTCCGCACCGAGCGCCGCGTCGCGATCATGCACTACGCGCCGGTGCGCGGAACCGTCGAGGGCGAGCCGCCGGAGATCTTCGCGTTCTGCGGGTGCGGCCGGCTCGAGGAGCCGCTCCATCGGTATCCGGTGGACCTCGTGTTCCACGGCCACGCGCACCACGGCACGCTCGAGGCGCGCACCGAGAACGGCATCCCCGTGTACAACGTCGCGCTGCCGCTGCTGCGCCGGACGATGGCGGACCGGCCAGGGTTCCGCATCGTGGAGCTGCCCGCCATGACGCGCGAGGTCGACGCGATGCCGACGGTGCGCTGACGCGCCGATGTGCGCTGCGAGGAGGGCGCTGACGAGCGCCGCGATGCAGGGCTAAGATGCGCGCATCATGAAGGTGCTCGTCGTCAACGTCGGCTCGACCTCGGTCAAGTACAACCTCTACGAAATGGACACCGAGGCGCGCCTCGCGACCGGTCGCGCCGAGCGCGTCGGCACCGCCGAGGCGATGCACATCCACGAGGGGGGCACCGACGCGATCGAGGGTCGCACCGCCAAAGACGCGCTGCGCGCCATCCTCGCGCACCTCACGCGCGCCGGCGGTCCGCTGCCCGATCCGAGCGCGCTCGGGGCCGTCGGTCATCGCGTCGTGCACGGCGGCGAGCAGCTGATCGTGCCGACGCCGATCGACGAGAAGGTCGAGCGCATCATCGAGGAGTGCGCGACGTACGCGCCGCTGCACAACCCGGTGAACCTCGCGGGCATCCGCGCGGCGCGCGAGGTCTTCCCGACGGTGCCGCACATCGCCGTGTTCGACACCGCGTTCCACGCGCAGCTGCCGCCGCACGCGTACACGTACGGCGTACCGCACGAGCTCTATCTGCAGAAGGGCGTGCGCCGCTACGGCTTCCACGGGCCGAGCCACCAGTTCATGGCGCTCTCGGCGGCCGAGCACCTCAAGACCGATCTCTCGTGCCTCAAGCTGATCACCTGCCACCTCGGCGGCGGCGCGAGCGTCACCGCGATCGACGCCGGCGTGTCGGTCGAGACCTCGATGGGCATGACGCCGCTCGAGGGCCTGGTGATGGGCACGCGCTCGGGCGACATCGATCCCGCGCTGCCGCTCCTGCTCGCGCGCGACGGCATGACCTTCGATCAGATCGACGAGCTGCTCAACCGCAAGTCGGGGCTCGCGGGGCTGAGCGGGATCGGCGCGGACTTCCGCGACATCCTGAGCGCGGCCGACGCCGGCGATCCGAGGGCGCGCCTGGCGATCGAGGTGTACGTCCACCGCATCAAGAAGTACGTGGGCGCGTACGCCGCGGTGATGGGCGGCGCCGACGCGATCGTGTTCACGGGCGGCATCGGCGAGAACTCGTCGCTGGTTCGCAGCCGCGTGTGCGAGGGCCTCGTGTACATGGGCGTCGTGCTCGACGAGGAGGCGAACCGCACCAAGCGCGCCGACGATCACGGGGGCATCGTCGAGATCTCGCAGCCACGCGTGCCGACGAAGGTGCTCGTGGTGCGCACCGACGAGGAGCGCATGATCGCGCGCGAGGCGATGCGCTGCGTCGCCGGTCCGACCGGGGCGATCCGGAGCGTGCGGGCGCGTCCGATCCCGATCGGCGTCAGCGTGCGGCACGTGCACCTCAGCCGGCAGGACTGCGACGCGCTCTTCGGCGAGGGCTACGAGCTGACGAAGAAGCGCGACGTCACGCAGCCCGGGCAGTTCGTCACGCGCGAGACCGTCGATCTCGTCGGGCCGAAGAACGAGATCCGGCGGGTGTCGATCATCGCGCCGCTCCGCAAGCAGACGCAGATCGAGGTCGCGCGCACCGACGCGTTCGCGCTCGGCGTGACGCCGCCGCTGCGCGAGAGCGGCAAGCTCGAAGGCACGCCGGGGATCACGCTGCGCGGGCCGGCGGGGACGATCACGATCGACAGCGGTGTGATCCTCGCGCACCGCCACGTGCACATGAGCCCGGAGCAGGCGCGCGAGTACGGCGTGAAGGATCGCGACATCATCGCGGTGAAGGTCGGCGGCGATCGCGAGATGACGATGGGCGACGTGATCGTGCGCGTGAATCCCGAGTACGAGCTCGACATGCACGTCGACACCGACGAGGCGAACGCGGCGGGCCTGGGCAACGACAGCGTCGTGGCGTTCGAGGGCGTGCAGCGGGGGTAGCGCGCAGCGGAGGCGCGTTGCCCGCGCGACTGCGGACGATGGTGACTGCAGGCGTACGTCGGCTCGCGGGGCGCGGTATCCTCGGCGTGATGCGACGCGGTCTGGTGATGGGGCTCGCTCTGGCGTCGATCGGACTGCTCGCCTGTGGAGGCGATCCGCCGGTCGAGCCCGAGCCCGATCCGAGCTGCTCGGTGGCCGATGTGAGCTGTCCTTCGGAGGCGCCGTTCGCCGGCGCGCCGTGCGAGGGCGAGCTGCGGTGCCCGTACTCGACGACGACGGGCGAGGGCACGTTCACGTGTGTGGGCGGGCGCTGGGACGGGTCGATCCTGTGCGCGGGATGCGCGCCTCCGCTGGCGGAGTCGTGCGCGTCGCCGTTCGCCGGGAGCGCGCCGGGGAGCGTCGAGCTCGGCGCGCCTGGTGGCGCGTTCGCGGCGTTCGCAGACGGCGAGCGCGCGCCGGTCGAGTGGGGCGGGCAGGGCTTCGCGATGATCGGCTACCGCGTGCGCGCCGGTGGCGACGCGCCGCCCTCGTGCGTGCGGCTGACGAGCCGCGTGCGCATCGATGGCGGTGAGTGGGTCCAGGGCACGCGACCGGTGGCGCTGCGCTGCGGACAGTCGCTGCAGGTGCTCGACATCCTGCCGGAGCTGCCGTGTGAATTCCGCGACTACTCGGTCGACGTGGAGGTCGACGTCGAGGGCGTGGGATCGGGCGCGGCGCACCTGATCGTCGAGGGTGGCGGTTGCCCGCGCGCGCTGCCCGGCTGAGCGCGGCGCTCGCGGCGGCGAAGCTCACCGGCGTCGCGATCCGCCAG
>JALYRN010000629.1 GCA_030855295.1 Myxococcota bacterium
TGCCCGTCCAGCACGCGCGAGAGCGCCTCGCGCACCGCGCCGCTCCCGCGGACCTCCGCGCCGCTCACGCGTGCCTCGCGGCCGAGACCGGCCCGGCGGACGCGACGCGACGAACGAAATTCGCCAGCAGCGCGTGGCCGTGCTCGGTCAGGAACGACTCGGGATGGAACTGCACGCCCTCGACGTCGAGCTCGCGGTGGCGCATCCCCATCAGCTCGCCCTCGGCGGTCCACGCGGTCGGCTCGAGCACGTCGGGCAGCGTCGCGCGCTCGACGATCAGCGAGTGGTAGCGCGTCGCCTCGAAGGGGCTGGGCAGCCCCGCGAACACCCCCTCGCCGCGATGCTCGATCGGCGAGGTGCGCCCGTGCATCAGCCGCCCCGCGCGGACGACCCGCCCTCCGAACGCCTGCCCGATCGCCTGGTGCCCGAGGCAGACGCCGAGGATCGGTCGCTTGCCGGCCTGGGTCGCGATCGTCTCCAGCGTGATCCCCGCCTCGTCGGGCGTCCCCGGCCCCGGCGAGAGCAGGATGCCCCCGGGATCGAGCGCGTCGATGCCCGCGACGTCGATCGCGTCGTTGCGCACCACGTGCACCTCGGCGCCGAGCTCGCCGAGGTACTGCACGAGGTTGAACGTGAACGAGTCGTAGTTGTCGATCACCAGGATCACGGCGTCGAGGCTCTGTTTTCGGGCGTCACTCGGGCAGCGGCTCCTGCGGCTCACCCGCGCGGAGATCGGTCACGTCCGGCTCGGCGCGCGTCGGCGCCTCGTCGGGCTCCCCCTCGCGCCGGATCGGCGGCAGGCCACCGAGGCGCACCTCGCGATCCACGCGCCCGGGCGTCTCCGGATCGAGCGGTCGGATCACCGCGAGATCGTCGTAGAGCTGGACGATGTCGATCTCCGCCTCGGCGTACGAGCGCATCGCCACCAGCAGGCTCTCGTCCTCGGTGCCGATCCCGCGCGCGAGCGCGTCTCGATAGAGCTCGAGCGCAGCCGCCCGCGCCCGGTGGATCCGCACCGCCCGCGTGCGCAGCGCGCGCCCCTCGCGCGTCGTCATCGTCGCCTGCTGGAAGCGCTCGATCTGCCGGTGGACCGCCGGCAGACCGCCGCGATCGATCATCTCGGCCGCCATCACCGGTCGCTCGGTGTCGACCGCCTGCTCGATCTCGCGGAGCACCGCGCGCGCCGGATCGGTGGCGAGCACCTCCTGCAGCGCGAGCGCATCCCGCTCGAGCGACGCGACGCCCTCGGCCCCGCCGTCACCCGAGCACCCGCTCGCGACGAGACCGAGCGCGCCGACCGCGAGCACGCCGACCGCGAGCGAGCCCCGCGATCGCGCGATCACTTCCACGCTCCCGGCGGGGGCCGCGACGATCGCCGCGGCCCGTTCCCGCCCTTCGGCGGCCACCCGCGATCCCGTAGGAAGCGCTCGATCCGAAGGTTGACGAGCTCCGGATACTCGACCGCGAGGTAGTGCGTCCCCCCGGGAACGACGAGCAGCTCCGCGTTCGGTACCTCGCGCACGATGCGCTCCGCCGCCGAGCGCGGCGTCATGCGATCCCGCCCGCCCGCGAGCATCAGCAGCGGCGCGCGGATCGTCGGCAGCACGTCGTGCGCGTCGTGCTCTCCGATCTGCTCGAGCGTGTGCACGTAGATGCCCATGTCGATGTCGCCGAACGTGCCCGCGAGCTCCGCGAACATCTCGACGTCGAGCGTCGCGCTCGCGAGCCCGAGCCGCTTGATCCACGTCGGCGTGCCCTGCCACGCCACGGCGCGCCGCGTCGTCCCGCCGACGAGCTCCGGCATGCGGCGGAGCGCCGCGAGGAGCACGGGCGCGAGCCGGCCGACCGTCGGCACGTTCGCGATCGTCTCCCACGGCTTGCCGGCGACCCCGTTGATCAGCACGAACGACGCGATGCGATCGGGCGCCCGCCGCCACAGCTCGAGCGCGACCTGCACGCCCATCGACCAGCCCCACACCGCGACCTTGTCGATCCCCTCGGCGTCGAGCACCGCGAGCGCGTCGCGGGCGTGGGCCGGGATGTCGAGCGCGCCGCGGTCGGGCGGCGCCTTCGAGCGGAAGAGCCCGCGCTGATCCCAGGAGATGAATCGATAGCGATCCTTGAAGTGTCGGAGCTGATAGGTCCACGCCTTCCACGAGCCGCCGAGGCCGTTCGCGAGCAGGATCGGCGGGCCGTCACCGACGACGTGATACGCGAGGTCGGTCCCGTCGAACGACACCACGCGCCGCTCTTCCACGGTCAGCGCGGGCGTGAAACGGGTGGGCGGGGCGTGGACTTCGCCCCCGCCGGGCGGGGACGCCGACATCGGGCGGACTGTACGAGAGCGCCGATCACGAGGCAACGAGCGGCCGGTTGACCCGCGGCTCCCGTGGGAACAGCATCGCCGGGCCATCGGTGCTCCGCGGGTGGACCGCGAGCCTCGAAGGGAATCCGGTGCGAATCCGGAGCTGCCCCGCAGCGGTATGTGGGAACGAACGCCGTCCCGTGCACTGGGTGATGGTCACCTGGGAAGCGACGGTCAGTAGGAAGCGGATCCGCCAGGATCCGAGCGCCCACGAGCCCGAAGACCTGCCGACGGTGTCGCGCCCCAGCTCCGCAGAAGACGGAGGGAACGGCGCGGCTGCTTCGATTCGCCTCGAGGGAAGGCGCGTCGAGCCCGGAGCCCGTCGTGCCTCCTCCTGCGCCCAAGCTCTTCGTCGCGCTCACGTGCGCGCTCGCCGCGTGCGGCGTGGAGGCGCCCTGCCCCGTCGCCGAGCTCGGCGTGCTGCAGCGATCCCCCGCGTACGCCGTCGCCCTGAGCGACTACGGCTCGACGGCGATCGCGCTGCTGGACGCCGAGGGCGAGGTGATCACCGAGGCCTGGATCGACTCCGGCACCCGCGCGTCGGCGATCTCCGCGGGGCTGGGCGCCGACGTGGTGCTGCCGGCGCCGCTGCTGCCCGGGCACCTCGTGCTCCTCGAGCGGTGGAACACCGACCTGCTGACGATCGCGGCGTTCGACACCGGCGCGGTGCGGCAGATCGACGTGCGCGGCGATCCCGAGCGCCAGCTCGGCGCCTCGCCCAACGCGCAGGACGTGCTCCGCATCGACGATCACCAGGTGCTCGTCAGCCGCGCGAATCCGTCGCTCGTCCCGCGCACGCCCGAGCTCGCGCTCGGCAACGACGTCGTCGTGGTCGATCTCACGCTCGAGCGCGTGGTGCGCCGCATCGATCTCGCCGCCGACGTCGTGCTCCCGGCGCCCACCCCCGACGATCCCGAAGCGACGATCCACGTCTATGCGCGTCCCTCGACGCTCGTGATGCTCGCGCGCGGCACCACGCGGCGCGCCCTCGTCGGTCTGCAGCGGCTCGATCTCGGGTTCACGCGGACCGGCCCCGCAGCGATCGCGGTGATCGATCCCGACACGCAGGAGCGCACGCAGCTCCTCGAGCTGCCCGAGCTCTCGCTCTGCGACGCGCTCGCCACGATCCCCGGCGCGCCCGATCGCGCGCTCGCGCTCTGCACCGGCGACTCGTTCGCTGGCGAGGCGCAGCGCCGGACGCGCGCCGGGATTCTCCGTCTCGCGCTCGACGACGCGGGCCGCGTCCGCGTCGAGCTCGAGTGGCGCGCCGACGATCACCCGGGCGTCCCCTCGCCCACCTCGAGCCCGCTCGCGCTCGACGCCGCGCGCGCGCTCTTCGTCGCGGATCCGCGCGGCGAGGACGACGGCACCGATCAGCTGACGCTCGTCGATCTCGAGCGCGGCGAGGGACACGTCGTCTTCGAGGCCGGCGACGCGTTCGTGCTCGGCGAGAGCACGTGGGACCCCGAGCGCGCGCTGCTCCTCGTCCCCGACGCCGACGCGGGCGCAGTCCACCGCTGGTGGGCGCCGGGAGGCTCGCTCACGCGCGGCGAGTCGGTGCCGCTGCCGACCTGCCGCACGCTTCCTCCGCGCGCGATCACGCGCCTCTGATCGAGCGACGTGTGGCGCCCGGAACGACATCGGAACAGCGCGCCCCACGGCTGCCCACCCGGCGCTTGCAACCCCCCCGCCGGGGGAGTACGTGGCCGCTTCGATGATCACGCCCATGCCTTTCCGTCGTTACTGGACGGCCGTTTCTCTCCTGGTCGCGGTGCCGCTTGCTTCGATGGGTCCCGGCTGCACGGTGAGCCTCCCACGTGCGCCGACCCTGCCCTCCCAAGACGCCGCGTTCGAGCAGGCGGACCTCACGCCGCCCGGCATGCCCGACGACGCGCCGGCGGCCGCCCAGCTCTATCCGGGCGACGTCGTGACCATCCGGCTGATCTCGGAGACCACCGAGGACTACGAGGGCCTCGTGGTCGACGAGCGCGGCGTGCTCCACGTGCCGCTCGCCGGCGACGTGCCGGTGACCGGCGTCGATCTCACCGAGGCCGAGCAGCGGGTCGAGCAGGCGATGCGCCAGTACGATCGCGCGGCGCGCGCGTCGCTGGTGCTCGGCGAGGCGCGCGGCCATCGCGCCAGCGTGCTCGGCGCGGTCGCGGAG